>JAGQIY010000191.1 GCA_020430865.1 Myxococcales bacterium | reverse complement strand
GCGCCCGAGCAGGCCGCTGGGGACACGCGCGTCGATCGCCGCGCTGACATCTTCTCGGCAGGGATCGTGCTGTGGGAGGTGCTGGCCTCGCGACGCCTCTTCAAGGCCGAGAATGAAGCGGCGACGCTGTCCCGAGTGGTGAGCGAACCGATCCCCAATCTCCACGACCTCGCGCCAGACGTGCACCCACAGATCAGTCTGGTGTGCATGAAGGCGCTGGAGCGTGACCCAGACAAGCGCTTCTCCACCTGTGCTCAGTTCGCCGACGTCTTGGAGCGAGCTGCGGCTGCGGTCGGCAAGATCGCCGCGCCCCGTGAAGTCGCCGCCTATGTCCAGGAGGTGATCGGCACGGAGATCAGCCAGCAGCGCGACGCGGTGCGCGCTTGGCTCGCACGCAGCGAACCAAGCCAGCTCGAGCGTCCCAACTTCTCGCTGTCGACCCATCCACCCGCCCCGGTGGGCGCCAGCTCCAGTGTTTCCGCGGGGAACATGGAGCTGTCGAGCGTCAACACCCAGTCGGGCCTGATCAGTCACCCTCAGCTCTCGCAGATCAGCCAGGTCTCCGAGGTGCACAACACCCGGCGCTCCAAGGCACCGCTGGTGATCGGTGGCGTCGCGCTGCTGCTCGCCTTGGGCGTTGGCGGACTCGTTGCTGCTGGCAGCAACAAGGAGGAAGGTCCGGCGAGCGCGGGCGCACCGGATGGGCCCCCCAAGGCTGCGTCCCCAGTTCAGGAGAAGCCCGAGGCACCAGCGGCGCCAGCCGAGAAGCAGGAGCCAGCCGAAAAGCAGGAGCCAGCCAAGGTCGAGGCGAAGGCACCGGAGGAGAAGCCGGAAGAGAAGACCGGATCCGAGGACGCCAAGGAGGACGACTCGGACGAGAAGCGGGCCGCCGCGGCGCCTCGAGTCTACACGGGCGCGTGGCGTCGACCTGCCCCGAAGGCGGAGAAGAAGGAGGAGGAGCCGGCGGCGACTGCCAAGCCCGCGCCGACTCCCAAGCAGCCCGACGTCGACCTGTCCAATCCGTACAAGTAGCTCCGGGCTCTCCCGCGGGCGCGAGGGCAGGGGGTGAGATCGCGTTCGTATGCTGTGGTTGACAGGCGTGGCGTCGACCCCAGCTTGGGCGGTCATGAGCAAACCGGGAGTCGCCGCCGTGCTGTCGTTGATCGTTCCCGGAGTCGGGCAGATCTACAACGGCAAGTTCTTGAGAGGGATCTTCTGGCTGATCGTCACTCCCGGCTTCTGGATCGGGTCGGGCGGGTTGCTCGGCTGGGTGTGTCACTTGATCGCGGCCTACACCGCGTACTCCTGGGCCAAGGCTCACCCAGGGGGCTGACCCGCTGGAGCTCGCTGCCCGTGTCTGGCGGGCTCTGGCGGGCCACGGAGTGGCGTGTGGTCGGCGTTTGACAAGCGGGTGACCCGCTGCTAACTGTCCGCGCCGCCTGGCTAGACCCCGGAACCTGATTGGTTTCCTGGGTTTAACCGTTCCTCGTCCACGCCCTTCGGAGCGTGGCCCCCCGCCTCCTCAACCTCGGTTGAGCCAACCATTTCGGGTGACGCTGTGGCCCTCAAGCGAGTTTGCATCTTCTCGGGAAACGCGAACCCGGATCTGGCGAGCGAGATCGCCAAGCACCTGGATACTCAGCTGGGAGAGCTGAGGGTGTCGCGGTTCAGCGACGGGGAGACGTTCTGCGAGATCCGCGAGAACGTCCGTGGCCTCGACACGTACGTGGTGCAGCCGACGTGCTCGCCAGTCAACGACAACTTGATGGAGCTGCTCATCATGTGCGACGCGCTTCGGCGCGCGTCCGCCGCTTCCATCACCGCGGTGATCCCGTACTACGGCTACGCGCGACAGGATCGCAAGGTTGCTCCACGTACGCCGATCACCTCGAAGCTGGTAGCGGACCTGATGGTTGCCGCGGGGATCAACCGCATCGTCTGCGTGGACCTGCACGCCGGACAGATCCAGGGCTTCTTCAACATCCCCTTCGACCATCTGTACGCGTTGCCGGTGTTTCTGGAGGACTACCTCTCACACCGCTATGGCAAGGACGCGGTGGTCGTGTCGCCCGACGCAGGGGGCGTCGAGCGCGCCCGGGCGTACAGCAAGCGCCTGGGCGCTTCACTGGCCATCATCGACAAGCGTCGGGAGCGCGCGAACGTCAGCGAGGTCATGCACATCATCGGAGATGTCGCCGACCGTGACTGCATCATCGTCGACGACATCTGCGATACCGCGGGCACGCTGTGCAATGCGGCGCGGGCCTTGAAGGACGGCGGCGCGAAGACCGTGGTCGCGTGTCTGACCCATGGCGTCCTGAGCGGCCCCGCTGTTCAGCGAATCGAGGACTCCCCCTTGGAAGAGGTGGTGGTCTCGAACTCGATTCCGCCAAGCGACGAGGCGCGCGCGTCGCAGAAGATCAAGTTCCTGTCACTCGGAAAGCTGCTGGGCGAGGCGATCCGACGGATTCACAACAGTGACTCCGTCAGCTCTCTCTTCGTGTAGACACCGAGCGCATCGCGGGCGCGGGAGCGTTCGCATTACCGCGGGGATACGTCCCTCGAGTCAATGAGAAAGCGAAGACAACATCATGGAAGCAACCACTATCAAGGCAAGTATCCGCAGCGACCGCGGTAAGGGTGCAGCTCGCAGGCTGCGACGCGCCGAGCAGATCCCGGCCGTCGTCTACGGCAAGGAGCAGAAGGCCATCGCGCTCTCCATCTCGCCGAAGGCGCTGAAGGAAGCCATTCTGGGCAAATTTGGCCTCAACGCCGTGATCAAGCTGGAGGTCGAGGGCGGTGAGTCCTTCCACACGCTGGTCGCGGAGCACCAGTATCACCCCGTCAGCCGTGAACTCCTCCATGCCGACTTCCTGCGTATCGACCTCGAGAAGGCCGTCGACATCGACGTGCCATTCGAGCTGAAGGGACGCGCGAAGGGCGTGGTGCTCGGTGGTGATCTCCGCCAGGTGTATCGTGTGCTGCCCGTCACCTGCATGCCCAGTCAGATCCCGGAGAAGATCGTGCTCGACGTGACGGATCTCGGCCTCGACGAGAGCGTCGCGGTGAAAGACCTCAAGCTCCCGGAGGGCGTCACCGTCCGCATGGGGCAGAATCGCACCGTCGCCGCCGTGGTTGCGGGTCGCAAGGCGAAGGCCACCGAAGGCGGCGAGGGCGAAGCCGAGAAGGCGTGATTCTGGTCGCCGGCCTGGGAAATCCTGGGGACCGCTACGCGCTCACCCGGCACAACGTCGGGTTCATGGTGGTCGACGCGCTCGCTGCGCGTTCGGCCACCTCGCCCATTTGGCGATCCCAGTTCGACGGCGACCTCGCCCAGGTCGAGCTGGGGTCGACGCGTCTGCTGCTCCTGAAGCCGCAGACCTTCATGAATCAGTCGGGCCGATCCGTGCAGCGCGCGGCGAGCCACTTCAAGCTCGACGTCGAGCAGCTGCTGCTGGTTCACGATGAGCTGGATCTGCCGCTCGGACGCCTGCGCTTGAAGATCGGCGGAGGCGACGCCGGGCATCGTGGCGTCCGCTCGACCGCCGCAGAAGTAGGCTCGAAGGAGTTCGGGCGCCTGCGCGTTGGAATCGGGCGCCCGCCGGTGATCTTTGAAGGGACGGTGGCAGATTATGTGCTACAAGCCTTCGCCCTGCCGGAGCGGGAAGAGCTACCAAGCGTGCTCGACCGCGCCGTTCAGGCGGTGATGTTGGTTGCTGAGCGAGGCCTCGCAGAAGCAATGAACCTCACCAATCAGTGCTGAAAGGCACTGCTCCTTGCTCCTCGACGGCGAGCACCCACCTCGGGGTGTTCTCACGTCGATTCCCTCGGAGTCCTCGCGCTGACGCGAACGATCTCCGGCGGATCTGGCGCCTCCCTCGCGGGGCTCCAGGGGGCCGATCAGTCCGAGAGGAGACGACAACTCAATGGCAGCAAAAGTAGCAACGGCGCCGAGCCGTGTGCGTGAATACGAAACCATCTACGTGATGCGCCCCGACGTGCCGCGTGACGCAGCAGAGCGCGTCTCGCAGCGCGTGCAGGAAGTCATGGAGCGCGAGGGTGCTCGCCTGTCTCTGGTGGAGACCTGGGGGCGCCGAGCGCTGGCCTACAAGGTCAACAAGCACCGTCACGGCATCTACGTCTACCTGAAGTTCCTCGCGGGCGGCACGACCGTCTCGGAACTCGAGCGCAACTTCCGCCTGCTGGACGAGGTCATCAAGTTCCAGACCATCGTGCTCGGCAATGTGGAGGGTGACGTGGAGATCTCCGCCGATGCGATCGCCTTCGAGACCGTCGAGGGTATCCCCGCGGAAGAAGACGAGGCGCACTCGCTCGCTCGCGAGCTGGGGCTGGAAGAGCCGGAGCCGGGCGCGCGCTCGGATCGTCGGTCCGACGACGACAACTCCGATGGTGACGATGATTCCTCCGAGGCTGAGGAAGAGGAAGAGGAGGAGTGATGAGTACCGCACTCGAAAACGTTTCGGGGAAAGACCGTCTCGATCGCGATCCGCGCCGGGCGCGTCGCCGCGGCTGCCCCTTCTGCGGCGATGCCGCGCTGACCATCGACTACAAGGACCCCCAGTTCTTGAAGTACTTCATCACCGAGCGCGGCAAGATCGTTCCGCGCCGCGTGTCTGGAACCTGCGCCAAGCATCAGCGTGAGCTGACCGTGGCGATCAAGCGGGCTCGCAACATCGCGCTGCTGCCCTTCACCATGAACTCTTGAGGAGGTCCCATGGCGACAGCGATTCAAGTCGTCCTGCATCAGGACGTGGAAAACCTCGGAAACAGCGGAGACGTGGTCAAGGTTCGACCTGGCTTCGCTCGCAACTTCTTGATTCCGCGCGGTTTGGCCGTGGTGGCCAACAAGGCCAGCATCGCTCGCGTGGAAGACATCAAGAAGGCAGCGAAGGCTCGCGCCGCCAAGCAGCTCGAGGAGGCCCGTGAGGTCGCCACGAAGCTGGAGACCGTCGCGATCAAGCTGGAGCGCGCCGTCGGAGACGAGAACAAGATGTACGGTTCCGTCACCAGCAAGGACATCGAGGAAGGGTACGCGGCGCTGGGGTACGAGTTCGACAAGAAGGACGTGGAGCTCCCCGAGCCGATCAAGACCCTGGGATTGCATGATGTCCCCTTGCGGCTCCATCGCGAGGTCAAGGTCATGCTCAAGGTCGAGGTCATCAAGAAGTCCAGCTGAACCTAGCTCGACTTGGAAGCCTGCCACGGGCCCCGCGTGCACTGCATGTCGGGGCCTTCGGCATTTCTGCGGCCAGGCGCTTGTCAAGCTACACGCGCACTCGCCGCGTTGATTGTCAAAAATTGCCACGCGGAAATGCGGGAGGCGGGCGCCACCTGGGGATAACCGGTGGAGCGGGCTGGGGCTAACTTGCGTGGCACTGGTCGAAGCGCTGGGCAAGCGACGATTCGTGGTGATCCGGGCGTTGTTCGTCCTAGTGTCGATGCCCGTCCGATCGTACAACGTCCTCGCCCGAAGCGTGCTCCCGGATCCCGCGAGGGAACCACGCAGGATCCTGGAGCAGGCCAGACCCTC
>JAGQIY010000190.1 GCA_020430865.1 Myxococcales bacterium | reverse complement strand
CTCGACGTGCGCCTGGAAGACACCCGGCGCGCGATCGGTGATGGAGCCGACGAGATCGACATGGTGATCGACCGTGGCGCTTTCCTGCGGGGAGAGTTCAACAAAGTCTCTGACGAGATTGCGGCCGTCAAGCAGGTGTGCGGTGACGTGCACCTCAAGGTGATCCTCGAGACCGGTGAGCTCGGCTCCTACGACAACGTGCGCCACGCGAGCGACCTGGCTCTCGCTGCGGGCACGGACTTCATCAAGACTTCCACGGGTAAGATCGAGCCAGCGGCGACCCCGCCGGTGACCCTGGTGATGCTCGAGGCGATCCGAGACTTCTACTACCAAACTGGCCGGCGCGCGGGGATGAAACCCGCGGGTGGTATCCGTACGGCAAAACAGGCGCTGCACTACCTGGTGCTGGTCAAGGAGACGCTCGGCGACGACTGGCTCACGCCGGATCTGTTCCGGCTCGGCGCCAGCTCGCTCCTGAACGATGTCTTGATGCAGATTTCCAAGCTGGAATCCGGCGCCTACGAGGCCGCTGAATACTTCTCCAAGGACTGAGTCAGATGACGATCAAACTAGTCGAGCCCGAAGCGGCCGCTTCGCAGAATCGCCGCCAGGGTGAGCGGCGTCTCAATTTTGGAGATGCCTGGACCTACGCTCCCGCGCCGGAGTCGCCGGACCACGTGCGCCTGCAGGATCGCTATGAGCTGTTCATCGACGGCAAGTGGCAGGCGCCCAGCTCTGGCAAGTACTACACGAGCACGAACCCGGCGACCGAAGCCAGCATCGCCGAGGTTGGACATGCTGGCGAGGCCGACGTCGAGAAGGCGGTCGCTGCAGCGCGCAAGGCGTTCGAGGGTGAGTGGGGGAGCCTGCGTCCAATCGAGCGCGGGAAGTACTTGTTCCGTATCGCCCGGGTGCTGCAGGAGCGCGCTCGGGAGTTCGCCATCGTGGAGTCCATGGATGGCGGAAAGCCGATCAAGGAGAGCCGCGACTTCGACCTGCCCCAGGCGAGCAACTTCTTCTTCTACTGCGCCGGCTGGGCAGACAAGCTCCAGTATGCCTTCAATGGCCGCAGCGTGTCGGCGCTCGGGGTGGCGGGGCAGGTCATCCCGTGGAACTTCCCGCTCTTGATGGCCGCCTGGAAGATCGCGCCAGCGCTTGCGTGCGGAAACACCGTCGTGCTCAAGCCGGCGGAGACGACTCCGCTGACCGCGCTGCTGCTCGCGAAGGTCGTGGAGGAGGCGGAGTTGCCCCCCGGCGTCGTGAACATCCTGACGGGCTTTGGCGACACTGGCGCCGCGCTGGTCAAGCACCCCGGGATCGACAAGGTGGCTTTCACGGGCTCCACCGCCGTCGGCAAGCAGATCCAGAAGGTGCTGGCCGGTACGGGCAAGCGCATGACGATGGAACTCGGCGGCAAGGCCGCGAACATCGTCTTCGCCGACGCCGCGCTGGATCAGGCCGTGGAGGGCATCATCAACGGCATCTACTTCAACCAGGGTCACGTGTGCTGCGCGGGCTCGCGGCTCCTGGTCGAGGAGTCGATTCACGATCAGCTGCTCGACAAGCTGAAGGACCGCATGCAGTCGCTGCGCCTCGGCGACCCGCTGGACAAGAACACCGACGTCGGGGCGATCAACTCCAAGGCCCAGCTCGAGCGTATCAAGCATCTGGTCGAGGCGGGCGAGGCCGAGGGCGCCGAGCGCTTCAGCATCCGCTGCGATCTGCCCGAGAAGGGCTACTTCTTCCCGCCCACGCTGTTCACGCGTGTGGCGCAGTCGAGCCGTATCGCTCAGGAAGAGATCTTTGGGCCAGTGCTCAGCGTGCTTACATTCCGCACGGAAGCCGAGGCCCTGGACAAGGCGAACAATACCTTCTACGGGCTCTCCGCGGGGATCTGGTCGAACAAGGGTTCTCGCTTGTTCGACATCGCGACCAAGCTCGAGGCAGGCGTGATCTGGGGCAACACCTACAACCAGTTCGATGCCACGAGCCCCTTCGGTGGCTACAAGGAGAGCGGCTTCGGTCGCGAAGGCGGTCGCCACGGGCTGGCCGCTTATCTGAACATCGACTGAGGCCTGAAGAGGGAGCCAATGACAGACCGCAGAGATCCCACGGCGGAGCGCCGTCGCCCCGGTTCGGTGCGAATCGGTGTGAAGAAGACCTGGAAGATGTACATCGGCGGCGCCTTCGTGCGCAGCGAATCGGGACGGTATCTGGTGACACGAGACGGTTCGGAGAATTACTGCCGAGCGTCGCGCAAGGACGTGCGCGATGCCGTGAAGGCGGCGGTCGGCGCGCAGTCGGGCTGGCGCAAGCGCACCGCGATGAACCGCGGGCAGATCCTGTATCGCCTCGCAGAGGTGATGGAGGCGCGACGCTCGGAGCTCGAGGCGAGCCTGGGGCGGGCTGCAGCCGGACAGAACGGGAACGCGCCCGGCGGTTCGGATGCTGCGCAGGAGGTCGACGCAGCGATCGATCGCGTCGTCTGCTACGCCGGCTGGGCCGACAAGTTTCAGTCGCTGCTCAGCTCGAGCAACCCCGTTGCCGGACCCCACTTCGGTTTCTCGGTGCCAGAGCCCGTCGGCGTCGTCGGGATCCTCGCGCCAGAGCGACCGAGCTTGCTCGGTTTGATCGGCGCGGTGTGTCCCGTCGTCGTCAGCGGCAACACCTCTGTGGTCGTCGCCAGTGACCGGGACCCGCGCACCGCCATCGTCGTGGCAGAGTGCCTGGCGACCAGCGACTTCCCTGCCGGCGTGATCAATATCCTCACGGGCTCGCGTGACGAGGTCGCAGAGCCGCTGGTGCGCCACAAGGGCGTACGGGCCGTCGATCTGTGGAACGTCGATGGGGAGCAGGCCAAAGCGCTCGAAGGCTTCGCCGCCGACAACGTCAAGCGCGTGCAGCGGCGCGTCTTCGAGGAGCTCGACTGGTACGACGCGCGCACCGAGGGCCTCGGCTTCATCGAGCACTTCGTCGAGATCAAGACGGTGTGGCACCCGATGGGCGCCTGACCGCATCCGTTTTCGCCGTCCAGAGACGGGGCGCTCGACTCGGCGCCCCGTCGACGCGTCGGCTGCTCGATCTCCCGGGGGTGAGGGACACCGTGCCGCGCTAGTCGCCCATGGCAAACATCGCCAGGTCGATGGCGTCGATGCGCTCCTCCAGCTCTGCGTTGTCGTTTCCGTCGTGATACAGGGCGAGCTTCAGCTCGCGCTTGGCCGAGTCCAGATCGCCTGCCGTCAGGTAGTCGTCGGCGCGGCTCGCGCAGAGCCTGGCCGATGGAGTCTTGCAGATGTCCTCCAGGGTCTTCACGCCGGCCTCTCCGATGGGCGCCGTGCGGGGGATTTCTCCCGCCTCGAGGCGCAGGTGGCCCTGTGCGAGGGCGAGATCGTACTTGGAGCGCAGGCCCGGATCCATCAGCACACGGTAGGCCTCGGCTCCGCGCTTGAAGACCCGGCGGACGAGCTCGAGGCGTTCCCCGTCTGCCTCCAGATGACTATCCGGATGGAAACTCAAGGCAAACTCGTGGAAGGCCTGCTTGATGGACCGTTCGTCGGCGATGTCGAGGACCCCGAGCAGCTCGTAGTAGGTCGAGTCGTCGAGCACGTCTGCCCACGCCTCGAGACGTGCGATGAGCTCGTCCTGATCGGGGTCATTCATGGGACAACGATCCTCCCCCCACGCGCATCACATCGGGTGCGCTTGCTGGCGCGCCTGAAGCGCCTGGATGTCTTGCTCCGGGAGGCCCACGAGACGGATCACAGCGCTCGTGGCCTGCCCCGTCTGGGTGTCCCGCGCCGAGACGTTCAACATGCCGTTGGTGTCCAGGGCGAAGGTCACCGCGATGGACACCTGACCGCGGGGGGCGGAGCGCAGTCCGAGCAGCTCCAGCTCGCCGAGCAGGGTGTTGTCTTCGAAGCGTGAAGATTCTCCCTGGCTGACCCGCAGGCGCACGGCGGTCTGGTTGTCTCGCGCGGTGACGAACTGGCGTGTTTCCTCGCAGGGCACCGGGGTGTTGCGCTGGATGACGCGGTCGCAGTATCCGCTCACGGTCTCCACCGTGAGGCTCAGGGGCGTGACGTCCACGAGCAATGGGCTGCTGGGGGATGCCGCGCGCGGCTGGGCGATGGCGCTCGGATGCGGCGGCGCGGGCATCTCTCGGATCACCGGATCGGCGGCCCCGCCGAGACCCATCGTGGTGGCGAACGGCGGCCGGGCCGGAGGAGGTGCTTCCGGTTGATGAAACGGACTCTGCGCTGCGCGGGTTGTTTCCGCGAGGTTTATTGGTTGGTCGAGCTGGGCGGTGCGGTTCAGGGGCGGGGGCGCGCGGCGCGGCGACTCCAGCGCCTGTGTCTGGCCGAGCCCTGGCGGCACCTCGCGCCGCACCGTCTCGCCGAGCGGGTCCTTGGCGACTCGGGGCTGGTCTCCGGGGCCTGGGACGTCGGGCACCGGCAGCTCATCCTCGAACTCGAAGCCCTCGAGCTTGGGTGGCGTGGGCGCCTGGCGCACCAGGGTCACCTCGTCGGTGGAGGTCGGCGCGGCGTACTGCCGCAGCTCCATCGCCGTGCGGCTCTCGGCGCTCTCAAAGGGCGGTCGCGCGGCCTCGGCGGCTTCTGGCGAGAGCATCAGGGTGCCGCCGAGTGCAGGCTTCGGCACTTCGGGTTCCGCAGGGATCTCCAGGGCGTCTTCCAGCGCGGCGTCGGCGAGATCGCCGAGGTCGGGCATCTGGGAAGACTCGAGGGTCGGCTTGTCGACGGGCTTCGGTGCGCCCGAGCCCGGCATGATCAGCGGCAGGTTGCCGTACTTGGCTCGTAGCTCGTCGTCGGAGGGTGGCGCCGGTCCGGGGGCGGCTTCCGGCTGCCCCAGGGGAGCCGGCGCGGTGTCGGGAGCGGAGCCTACCTTGGGCGAGGAGGCGAGGGCCTTCTCTGCGAGCTTCTGAGCTTCCTCGGCGCTGATGGCCTCCGTCGCGGGAACGGTGAGGTCTTCGTGTTCGTGGTCGCTGATGCCGACCAGGGGCAGCGGCGGGGGGTTCTCCTGCCAGTTCGAGTCCACGACGGAGATGCGGTCGCCCTTCTCGGACGCCCGCTGGGCAGACTGTGCCGCGTCGGAGGCGGACAACAGCGTGGCGCCTGCAGGCGCTTCGCCGCCGAGGCCGCGGCCAGTCGGAATGCGTTGCCGCACGGCATCTGCGCTGGGGCCCAGGCCCTGGCCGGTGGGGATCCGCGCGCGGTTTGCCGGTCCGGGCGTCCCGTAGTCGCCGGTGGGCATGCGCTTGCGCGGGGGCGGCTCCGGGGCGCCGAGTCCGGAGCCGGTGGGCACACGCCGAACCTGCTGGGCAGCGGGTCCAAGACCGGAGCCGGTGGGGACGCGTCGCGCTTGTTCCGCAGCAGGCCCGAGACCGGAGCCCGTGGGTACCCGGCCGCGAGCGCCCAGGCCTCCCACGGTGCGCGGCGGAGGCGGCGGACCGCCTAGCCCCATGCCGGTGGTCTGCCGGCGGCGGGTCGCTCCCGGACCATCGGCGGTGTTGGGCACGGGATCCTGCGGCATACCCTCGGGAGGCTGGATGACCATCGGGGGCTGCGTCTGATCGCGGCGGCGGCCCGGTGGCTGGGTCTTCGGTCGCCCGGGCGTGCTGTCGTGATACACGCCAGGGGAGGTCTGCGCGCCTGGACGTACGCCAGGGCTGGTGCGGCGCTTGGGGAGCGGTGGCGGCTCGCTCTTGCGGCTCGACGAGGGGATCTGCATCGTCTGAGCCAGCGCCTGGCTCTTGCGAGCAGCGGGCAGTGGAGGTCGCGGTATTTCCGCGCGGCGACGTTCGGCGCCGGTCAGCGCGCTGGCCTGGATCGCCGCACCGATCGCCACCACTTCGTCTGGGCTGATGTGCTCCAGCGGTTGACGTCCGAAGAAGCTCTCCACTTGCTGCT
>JAGQIY010000189.1 GCA_020430865.1 Myxococcales bacterium | reverse complement strand
TCGCCGGCCTGAACCCCTTGCAGGCATCTCAGCAGGTGGACCTAGATAGCTACGCGCTGACGTCTCGGTGGCAAGCAGCAGGAGTAACACCCCAGGACGCCGTCGAGCCCTTGCTGCGATTCATGGAACGCAATCCCGATCTGGACCTCGGCGTCCCAGGTTCCCTCGCCCACTTCATCGAGAAGGCGCCACGGGGTCGATATGCGCTCGCACTCATGGAGTCGCTTGCGCGTCGTCCGACGGCGCTCACGGTCTTTCTTCTGCATAGGCTGGCGAACGGTGCAGCCACCGACGAGCAGAGAGAACAGTACCTCGACTTCATGGACACGCTCAGGCAACACCCGCTTGCGGATGCAGACACCCTCCGCAAGATCAGCAGTTACCTAGATGACTTTGACGAGGGGGAGTGATCGAGCGGCCTTGGATCGCGGGCAGAGAGCTGGCGCGTGTGGTGGACTCCTCGGTCCGGCCGCACCGCCCAGCAAGCATCCGAACATGGTCCACAAGCGGTATGCCAGACGCCGTCACCTCCCGCGCCGCCGGGGCGGGTACGCTCCAGGGGCCAGGGCGTACGCCGCAGGCTTCGAAATGGCGGGAGTCTCGCGTCGCAGCCGCTGCGCTAGACTGCCTGCATGAGCTTCGGGGAGGATCCGTTGAACGGGGCTCCGGATCGAGAATCACGTCGCTGGCTGTTCTACGGCATGGGCCTGTCGGCGCTTTGCGCGCTGCTCCGTCCTGGCCCCCTGCTGGGCATCGTGATCCCCGGCCTGGCGCTCGCCTGCTTCATTCGATCCATCGCGGTGGCGCCCGCTTCGGGCCGCCCGATGTCGCGCCGCCGGGCCACTCGGAGCTACGTGCGCGAGTGACCGGAAGTGCAGGGGGGGGTACACCCTAGAGGTTCGAAATGGTGGGGGGCGTCACCGGCACCAACCGTGAGACCATGCGTTCGTGGCAGCGCCCGAGTCCCGGTCCAGGCTTCGGTTGTTGGCCTGGGTGCTGCCTGTCGCGTTGCTCGCCGGTCTGGCCTGGCTCCTGGCCGATGCTCCAAGGTCACAAGCCTTCGAGGTCGGACTGCTTCCTCCCGACCCAGGATTGCCGTACCTGCCACGGATCGGTGCGGTCACAGCTGAAGACGTCGTGCGCGAGTTGAACGCTCGGGGAATCGCCCATCGACGCACGTCGTGGGATCGACTCGGCAACCCAACGGTTGGCTTCCGGGAGGCGGTGCGACTGGAGACCTCCCAGATGGACTATCGGTCGCACCGATTCCTGGTGAAGTACGAGTTCTTCGCGGGCAGGCTGTACTCGCTGGAGTTGTGGTCGGCGGACCCAGCCGCATTGCTTCGTGCACTCGGGCAAGTTGCGGGCGCCACTTCGGGCGACGCCTCGAACCACTTCATGCTGCGGACGACCCTTGCTGGCCGTGAACCGTATGCCATGGCCCGTGATGCGGCGGTCTACCGCGAGTACATGAAGTGGATCGAGGAGTACAGTTAGTGTGGCTGGCGAGTCGACCCATCACCTGGGCGCAAGGAGAACTGCATGACAGATCGGAGGGGCGCCTGGCGCTGGACCACCCTGGGCCTGTGCATTCTCGCGCTCGCAAGTTCGACGAGCGAGAGCGATGCACGTCAGGGGATGGGCGAGGGCGTCCGGCTTCCGCTGCCGGCATTTCGCGTGGCGGTCAGCGTCACCGAGCAGGCCCAGGAGCTTCTGGATCGGCTTGGCGACACGATCGTCGTCAGCGCGTACATCGACGGCAACGGCGTGGCGCTTCCGGACAACACGTGCACACCGTTCAGGAACGTGTACTTCGGAGACTTTACTCGGGAGCTTCGCAGCTCAGGGACGGTGCGATTCAGCGACCTGACCGTCTCAAGCAGGGACTTGGAGCGCTTTGACAACGAGGACATCTACGTCTGTGTCGGCGTCCGTTCGGGGCGAAGGTCCAGCGAGGGCAACCTGCTCTACTCGAAGAAGCTCCTGTTGCGCAGATCCCGGCTCCAGGTAGGTGAGGAGCCCACCTTCGAAGTCGATGCAATGCTGATCAAGGAGTGGCCGAAGAAGTAGGGGAGATCAGCCTCCCGCGCCGCCGGGGCGGGTACGCTCGCCGTCTGTGTCGTAGGGCCACACCGTCACGGATGCTGGTGCAGGAGGTTTGGGGCTTGGCGACCTACGAGATCGACGGCGCGGCGTTTCGGGACCTGCCAGGCTTCTACGATG
>JAGQIY010000188.1 GCA_020430865.1 Myxococcales bacterium | reverse complement strand
GTGGCGCGCCAGCGAGCGGCGGTATGGGGGGAGGTGCTGGTATGGGCAGCGGAGCGACGGCGGGCATGGGCGGCCTCGGCAACACGGTGTACCAGCCAGGGCCGAACGCCGCGCCTCTGGACGCCACGGCCCTCGCTGCCGCGGAGCCGATCCTGGCTCCGTTGATGGCGCAGCACGCTCCCGGCGCAAAGGCTGTCGGCACCATCGGCGGGAACTTCACCCAGGGTCAGGTGCTCGAGCTGCGTTTCCAGGCGCAAACGGGCAAGTGCTACACCCTCGTGGGGATGAGCATGGGGCAGGTCACCAACCTGGACCTGAAGCTGGTGACCGAGGTCGCGCTCCCTGGCATCGGTTCTCCCGTGCTCGCCGCGGACAACACGAGCGAGCCCAACGCCGTGGTCGCGCCCGCGCCGGACTGCTTCAAGTGGGTGTTGCCTTCGACGCCGGTGAAGGCGGTGCTGAGCGTCGCAGCCGGGCAGGGTGCTGCCGTCGCGCGCGTGTTGGAGAAATAGAGCGCTGCGCGATGCTCCAGGGCGCTGCGCGATGCTCCAGGGCGCTGCGCGCTGCTCCAGGGCGCTGCGCGCGTAGCGGCCTACACGCCCTCTCGAGCGCTCATGTAGGCCGGTGGAGATTGGTCTGACCAGCGCTGTCTCCGCGAGGTTTTCCACGGGCCTGGCAGCCTATGCGGCACGCATTTGGTTATAGTGCTGCGTCCCATGAACGAAGAGGTCACTTGGTCTCGCGTGCTTCCCCAGGCAGCCGCGGGTGAGGAGCGCTTGGTGTTGCTGTGGGACAGCGGCTCCCTGACGCGCCCCCTGTCTCAAGGTGACGACCTGGTGATTGGGCGCTCGCGGAGCGCCGCCGACAGCGTGGACCACAAGAGCGTGTCACGTGAGCATGCCCGGGTGCGCCTCGCCGGCGGGGGCGTCGAGATCGTCGACCTGGGGTCCTCCAACGGCACGCGCGTCTCGGGAGCATCGATCCGGCCCAACCAGCCGATGCAGGTCCCGCTAGGGGCTCTGGTCCAGCTGGGGTCCGTGGTGCTGGTCGTCGAGCAGGCTGCGGCGCCCAGCCAGGTCGCCCCCGAGCAGCGCTCCCTGGGGCAACGCATGCAGGAGCTGGGGCAGCTCATCGCGAGCGTGGCGGCGAGCGACATCAGCGTCGTGCTGTGCGGTGAGACCGGCGTCGGCAAGGATGTGATGGCGAGCCAGATCCACGCCCGCTCGCGTCGGGCGCGCCACCCGTTGGTGCGGCTGAACTGTGCGGCGCTGGCCGAGAATCTGCTGGAGAGCGAGCTGTTCGGGCACGAGCGGGGCGCGTTCACTGGCGCGGTGCAGTCCAAGCAGGGGCTGCTCGAGGCAGCCAGCGGAGGGAGTATCTTCTTTGACGAGGTGGGGGAGATGCCCCTCGGCGTGCAGGCGAAGCTCCTGCGGGCCATCGAGCAGCGCGAGGTCTATCGAGTCGGCGGGGTGCGCCCCGTGTCCTTCGACGTGCGTTTCATCGCGGCAACGAACCGCGAACTCGACAGGGAGATCCTCGAGGGGCGTTTTCGCCGGGATCTGTATTTTCGACTGGCGGGTATCACTCTGCAGATCCCGCCACTTCGCGAGCGGCTGGACGAGTTGCCTTCCTTGGTGCAGACGTTCGTTACCGAGCACGCGACGCGCTCCAGGGTTGCGCCGCCCGCGGTCTCCGCGGCGGCGCTCCAGCGCCTCATGAGCCACCCCTGGCCGGGGAACCTGCGGGAGCTGAAGAACGTGATCGAGCGGGCAGTGGTGCTCAGCGGTGGGGGCACCATCGACGTGCACCACATCCACATCGATCCCGTGGCAGCCGCGCTGGGCAACTCGGAGGGGCGCAGCTCTGGGGCTTC
>JAGQIY010000187.1 GCA_020430865.1 Myxococcales bacterium | reverse complement strand
TCATGCTCGTCGTGAGCGGGGTCTTCGTCTTCCTGATCCTCGGCGTCGTCGGGCTGCTCCTGGTCTTGCTTTAGCCTCCTGTCAGCAACCCGAGCGGGGCACAGCAGGGCTGCGTGCAGCAGGGCGGTGAACAGCAGGGTGGTGAACAGCAGGGTGGTGAACAGCAGGGTGGTGAACAGCAGGGCGGTGAACAGCAGCAGTTCGTCGCCTGTTGCAGGTGGAGGGCGCTCCCCCGGTTGGGGGATGGGCTGCTCGCCAACTACACGGCACCTTTCTCCGTTGAGACATTGGCGTTTCGACGGAGGGTGACGATGGTCGGGATCAAGCGGGTGCGGTGCCGGGACGTGGTGGCGGTAGGGGGCATGGCCGTGGCGGCGCTGCTGGCATGCGGCGGGGTGACACCGTTCATGGAGCTCCCAGAGCAAGAGAAGGACATGTACTCGGCATGCAGCGATGAGGCCGCGGACTGGTGCCTGGAGAAGAAGTTCGGCATGCCGCCACTGCTGACCAAGACCGAGAGCGTCAGAGCCGCGGAGATCAACGTGGAGCTCGCAAAGAAGCGAGAGCAGATCGCCGAGGCCCACGTGGACGACTGCGTGGGCGAGTTTGGAGAAGACGGCATCGCGCGCACCGAGTACGTCAACAAGGGCACCGCGGAGAAGCGGAAGGCCTGGTTGCTCTCCATCGGCTGCAGCGAGGCGAAGATGGCCAAGGCGAAGGACCTACCCAAAGACTAGCCGCTGCAGGCTGGAGACGACGCCTGTCGTCTCCGCGCTGCATGCAGCAACTCTCCGAAGCCCTCAGCGGCCGCCTCAGCGTCGCTCACTCCGTGTAGTAGATACTCCTGCGGAAACTGCAAGCTACGTGACCCACACGGGCCGCGGCCGGCTGCCCATCACTGCTCATGCTCCCATCGCGGCGCGTGGCACGTGCCTTGCTGCTCCGGGCGTGACGCAGCGAGCGTCCGCATCGGTGCGTCTCATGCTGAGGCATCACCCTTGCGTGGGGATCGCCAGGAGGCATGAGCATGAGCTTGGGACGGCGCGCGGCGGCTGAGGTGTTCGGGACGTTTTGGCTGGTGTTCGGTGGGTGTGGGAGCGCTGTGCTTGCAGCCGCGTTCCCGGATCTCGGGATCGGGTTGATGGGCGTTGCCCTGGCCTTCGGCCTCAGCGTGCTCACCATGGCGTACGCTATCGGTCATGTTTCAGGCTGCCACCTGAACCCGGCGGTGACGGTGGGACTCGTGGTCGGGAGGCGCTTCTCGGCCAAGGAGGCACTGCCCTACGTGATCGCTCAGTTGTCGGGCGCAGTGCTCGGAGCAGGCGTGCTGTTGGTCATTGCCTCGGGGAAAGCAGGCTTCGACGTGAGCGCCGGATTTGCTACGAACGGCTTCGCCGAGCACTCGCCAGGAGGCTACAGCATGCTCGCAGCGCTGGTCGCAGAGGTGGTGCTGACCTTCTTCTTTCTGTTCATCATCCTCGGAGCGACTGACGAACGCGCTCCTGCCGGCTTCGCTCCCATCGCCATCGGCTTGGCGCTCACGCTGGTCCACTTGATCGGCATCCCGGTGACGAACTTGTCGGTGAATCCGGCGCGTAGCACTGGTCCGGCACTGTTCGCCGGGGGCTGGGCGCTCAGCCAGCTGTGGTTGTTCTGGGTGGCGCCCATACTCGGAGGAGCGCTGGCTGGCGTGGTGTACCCGCTGCTCTTCGGCAAGGGTAAGAGCACGGACTGAGCTCGATCGGCGGCACGCGAACCGGGCCTAGGGCCTGTCGTCGGGCTCGGTGGAAGTCGTCGCCGCCCAGGCAACTCCCGGAGCACTCTCCGGAAGCTGGACGAGCGGGTCGATGGGTGTAGAGTCCGCGCCGTGAAACGCACCGTTCTGTTCGCTGGGTTGTTGGCGGTCACGGCTTGTGGAGGCTCGGCCTCACCCCCGAACCAGCCGCCAGGGGAGCCTTCGGCGAAGCCTGCGCCTTCTGCTGCGAGTGTCGAGGAGGCGCCGAAGGAGCCCGCCTGGGTATCGCCCTACGATCCGGTGAGTCAAGCCGGCGCGGAGCCCGAGACCGACAAGAAGCTCCGGGAGGCCATTGCCTCAGGGAATCGAAGTCGAGCCGATCAGGAGCGTGATGTCTGGCGCCATCCGCTGGAGACCCTCGAGTTCTTCGGTCTGAAGTCGGACATGCAGGTGCTCGAGCTGTGGCCCGGGACCGGTTGGTACACCCAGATCCTCGCGCCGGTGCTCGTGGAGAAGGGCGCGCTGCACGTCACGAACCTGGACCCGAACGGCCCTCAGGACGTCACACCGAATCGCATCGCCAGGCAGTTCGACGAGCTGCTGAAGAGCTCACCGGAGCGCTTCGGCAAGCTGCAGCTGCACCAGGTCGCGCCGCCGGAGAAGCTCGACCTCGGCCCCGACGCCTCGATGGATCTGGTGCTGAGCTTTCGCAACACCCACAACTGGGTGAAGGCGGGCTACGCACTCGAGGTGTACGACGCGGCGTACCGCGTGCTCAAGCCGGGCGGCGTCTTGGGCGTCGTGCAGCATCGGGGAGAGCCAGGGAAGACCCCCGAGCAGACGGGCTACGTCGGCTACCTCGCCCCGGACTTCGTCAAGCGTCTGATCGAGGCGGCAGGCTTCGAGCTCAGCGCCGAGAGCGAGCTGAACGCCAACCCCAAGGACACCAAGGACTACCCGGAAGGCGTCTGGACGCTACCGCCAGTGCTGCGTCTGGGCGAGAAGGACGCTGCGAAATACGAGGCGATTGGCGAGAGCGATCGCATGACCCTGCGCTTCGTGAAGCCACCGCACATCGACCCCGAGTTGAAGGACGCGTCCGGCAAGCCGCTGCCCCAGACCGAGGGCGAACCCAAGTTCGACAGCCCACTCTTCAAGCAGCATCTGCGGCTCCTGACTCGCGCCATCGTGCTCGACGACCCGGAGATCGCGCGCTCGGTATTTTTCCCCGTGGAAGCGTATCAACAGGTCAAGGACATCCCGAAGCCCGAGCGTGACTGGGAGTACCGCTTGTGGAAGAACTTCAAGCGCGACGTGCACGACTACCACAAGCGCCTGGGGGCCAATCCGCGTTTCGCCAGGCTGCTGAGGCTCGACACCAGCGGTCGCAGGCAGTCCTGGATGAAGCCAGGTTCCGAAGGGAACAAGATTGGCTATTTCCGCATGACGCATCCGAAGCTGGTGTTCCAGACTGCCGAGGGCAAAGAACTCCGGGTCGACCTCACCAGTCTCATCAGCTGGCGCGGGGAGTGGTACGTCGTGCACCTGAACGGGTTCAAGTAGTCGGCACGCCCTCGGATCCTCGAGGATGCAGTCCGCGTCACCACTGGGCCGCTACTCGGTCGCCCGCAGGATCTCGTCGAGCTCCGCGGGGGAGAGCGGCTTCTCGTAGCGGCGGTTCGGCGCCTCCTTCAGCAGGCGTTGAGCCTGGGCCGTCACCGCGCCGCCGCTGAGGAACACGATGCGTCGTGCGAGCTCTGGCGCCTGCTTGGAGAGCCTGTGATAGACGTCCATGCCCGTCACGTTGGGCATCATCAGATCGCACAGGATCACGTCAAACTCGGCGTCACGGGACAGTAGCTCGAGCGCCTTCTGGCCGTCCGAAAGGAGCGTGAGGTCGTGACCATGGAGCACGCGCTTCAGCGACCGCAGGATCATCGGATCGTCGTCGATCACCATCACGCGACGCTTGGGGCCGCGATCGCGAGGGACGACTGCGGGACGCACCAAGCTGGTCGCGCTCCTTTGCAGCGGCAAGCGAATGCGCATGGTCGTGCCGACCTCGAGCTTGCTCTCGACCTCGAGCGTTCCGGAGTAGCTCTCGATGATGTTCTTGCAGACCGAGAGGCCAAGCCCGGTGCCTACGCCGACGGGCTTCGTGGTGAAGAAGGGATCCATCACCCGATCGACCAGCTCCGGAGGGATCCCGACACCATTGTCCTTCACCTCGATCCAGACCTCGCCGCCGTCCACCGAGGAAGCGATGCTGATGCGACCGTCGCGCTCGTCGGGGATGGCCTGAGCGGCGTTCACGAGCAGGTTCAGCAGTACCTGCGACAGGCGAGTCTCCGTCGCCAGGACCCGCGCCGTGCGGTGGGTCGTGACCTCCAGGCGGGCCCGGTGCTTGAACTGCGCCGACGCGACCTTCACGGTCGCTTGGATCACCTTGGCCACATTGACCGACTGCGGCTTCTGGTCGTCGTGGGTGAAGGTCTTGAGATCGCTCACCACTTGCCGCACCCGTTCGATGCCCTGGTGAGCCTCCAGGACGGCCTCGAGCGCTTCGCTCTGGTCCGGCGCTTGGCTCAACCGTTCTTCGGCGAAGCTCAGGTTGGCGATGATGTAAGCCAGCGGGTTGTTCACCTCGTGCGCGACACCCGCCGCGAGGGTGCCCACCGCGGCCATGCGATCGGCCTCTCGAAGCTTGCTCTCGATTGATTTGCGTGCGGAAATGTCGGAGGCGGACACCAGGAGCGCCGGCTGACCACGCCAGGTGAGCGTGAAGGCGTGAAGCTCGACGGGGACCGAGCTCCCGAGCGCGCTCAGAGCACGGCGCTCGACAGGCCCGAACCGCCCGAGTCCCTCCTGGCTTTCGAGGGTCGATCGCACGTTCGAGACCGCTGCCGCGCGATCGTCCTCGGCCATGAAATCCTGCCAGGGTCTGCCGAGGAGGTCCTGAGGCGCTGCGCACTCGAGCAAGCTGGCCGCAGCCTGGTTGGCGTAGACGATCTCTCCCGACTGATGGATCAGGATGGCGTAGGGCAGGTGCGAGAGGATGAAACGCAGCGCGGCGTCATCGATCGAGTTCCGAGTGTCTTCATCCCACGACAACGTCTTGCAGCATAGCAGCGACGCTCGCCGTCAGGCCCATCGAGTGTCGAACGCCCAGGTGGAAAGGCTGGGTTCGGGGGGAGGCGGCGGGTCGCTGAGTGGTTTCGAAACGTGATCGACCGTGCAGCGAGCCTCGGTACGGCGTCGGGCGTCCTCGACGTCCTCTGGTAAACCGACATAGGCGCCTCCGTCCACCTTCCACCAGTGCAGTGACACGTCGGCCGCGCGGTCCTCGTCGCGCTGATACACCAGTGCGCGGAGCGGACCGTGTGCCGGGAGGGTCGGGTGCAGACCAGGGTTGGGGATGAAGCTGCGACAGCGAATGGCTCGAACCAGCGTCGCGTCTTGCGCCTCGCTCACAGCGACCCAGGGAACCGAGTAGCCATCGACCACCAGCCGCCACGTGTCGACCTGAGCCGCGGGACAGCGAAGGCGCAGCTCGTAGCGGCGGGTGCTGGAGTCCACGAGTCGGCTGGTCCCTGACTGGGCGGACAGATCACCCACCAGCGGCCAGAACTCCACGGCCTGACGCAGCTCGAGCACGGCGCCGCCCCAGAGCTCGACTCGCGCGAGCAAGCGGTGTTCCCGAAACAGCTCCGAGGTGATCGCCGGTGCTAGCCCCAGGCCGCTAGAGTGCAGTTCCTGCAGGACGCTGGCCAGATCTCGCTCCAGCTGGAATGGCAGCGCGAAGCGGTCGTGGAGCTCACGACCCCAGATCTCGAGGCTGGTCGGCGTCACGGCAGTCGCGAGATGAGCCGTGATGGCTCGGAGCAGCGCAGCCAGACACGCAGCGCGCTCCGGCGTGTCCGCCATGCGGAAGGCCCGGAACTCGACGACGCCCAGCCGCCCGCGGCCAGGCAGGTGAGGATTCGCCAGCTTCTCGATGTTCAGTTCCGCGCGGTGCGAGTTGCCAAAGCGATCAACCAGGAACGGCGCGAGGGTAGACCAGATGTCCTCCGGAGACGGGCGCTCTGCGCGCTGCAGAAGCTCGAGCGCGAGCCCGAGCTCACCGAACGTCTCGACGCTGCCCTCGTCGGCTCGTGGCGACTGGCTCGAGCCGCCCACGGAGTCCACGGCGAAGAGATACGAGAGGGACGGGTGGCGCGAGAAGAAGCACACGAGGCGCGGCAGGAGCTGAGGATGAATGAAGAAGGGGCTCTCCTCGAAGCTTGGGCCTCCGAGGGTGATCTGGCCGCCCCCTCCGGAGTCCACGAGCTCACCGTTGTAGTGCATGCGGAGCGGTGAGAGTCCGACGCCCTCGGCGACCTCATACAGGATGCGTGAGTCGTGAAGCAGTCCGCGCGTGCCGGCGCAGGGGGCGGTGTTGATCTCGATGACCCCTGGGTCGGGCGTGATGGTCGCCCACGCGACCTCCCGATCGACTGGTGGGGGAAATCCGCCGAGGATCAGCCCTTCAACTCTTGCCGCGCGGCAAGCCTCGCCGATCAGATCGAGCAGCTCCGAGAACAGCGCGACGCTCCCGATCTGGGGCAGCTCGATGCGTACGACCCCCGGATGTTCCTCTCCCGCGTCACCCAGGCACAGCAATGCGAGGCTTCGGAGGGCCAGCGCGTCGACCAGGCCCGAGCTCGGGATAGCGTCGTCGCCCAGTGGCCTCCGGCCGCACTGCTCCTGAACCTCGGCGTCCAGCTCCGGTAGCGCCGCCCCGCTCAGGCTGCAGAGTAGGCGGAAGGGCAGCGTGGGACCAGCCTGTGCGTCGGTTTCCGGGGTGTGGGGGTGAGGCGCGTCGTTCAGCAACACTCGCCGCCGCGCGAAGCCTCTGCGCTCGAGCGTTCCCTCGAGTTCTTGCAAGAGGCGCTTGGGAGCGCCCGCGTCGCTTGCTCGCCCGCCCATCAGCGGATCCGGAGGCAAGTGCCAGACCTCGCCAGGTTCCCGGCGCCAGTACAGACCGAAGCTCCACCTGGGGCTTGTTTCCTCGGGGTACTGCCTCCCGACGCAGCGCAGCAGCACCGCGCTGGGTACCCGGCTGGCCAGCATCGCCGCGAAGCGACGTGCCTTCTCGAGCTTTGCAGGGCCCAGAGCGGCTCCGACCCACTCAGCGTCGTAGGAGAAGCGATCGGTGAAGGTCGGCTCGGTGCCCACCCACACCACGAGCCCAGCGTCACTCAGGCGTTGATCATGGTCGCTCAGCGCGAGCTCGATGTCCCGCAGACGCTGCGTATCCGGGTCGATTTCGTCTGACATCTCAGCGGTCGATCGCGGACCATCGAAGGTCCAGCGTCAGCGGGTGCTCGGGGCGCTGCGCGAGTCGCTCGAGCCGCGCGGGGTATGGCATGTGCCCCTCGGTCGTGAAGCGCTGAGCTCGACGAGCGGCTGCCTCGAACGCGGTGAGAGGCGGAGAGTCGTACGCGCGTCCCTGGGGGTGCCACACGTGGTACTGACAACCTCCGAGGGAGCGCCTGCCCCACGTGTCGATCACGTCGAAGCGCAGGGGGTGATGCACCGGGATGTTCGGTTGCAGGCAGTTTGGCGGTTGCCAGGCGCGGAAGCGCACTCCTGCGACCCCTTCGCCGGTCGTACCGCTGGGGAACAACGGGAGCTCGATGCCGTTGACGGCGACCACGTGGCGTCCTTCCACCAAGCCTCTCAGCTTGACCTCGAGCCGCTCCAACGACGAGTCGACGTAGCGCGCCACTACCGGCCCCGTCGGTTGTTCTCCGAGGGTCGGCCATGGCTCCAGCGCCGTGCGAAGCTCGAGCACGACGTCTCCGTGCTGCAAGCGTCCAACCGCCGGACAGCGGAAGTCGAGGAAGGGACGATACCACTCGGGATCCATGGCGACGCCGTGGCGCGCGAGGTCGTAGCAGACGTCACGGAAGTCGTTCCAGACGAAGTGGGGTAGCATGAAGCGGTCGTGGATCGCATTGCCCCAGGGAACCAACTGCTCCCGGTAGGGGGTGTGCGCGAAGCGCGCGATGAGCGCCCGCATCAGCAGCGCCTGCGCCGAGGCCATGCGCTCGTGAGGTGGCATCTCGAAGGCGCGGAACTCCACCAGGCCCTGGCGGCCGGAGGGCCCCCCAGGGTCGAACAGCTTG
>JAGQIY010000186.1 GCA_020430865.1 Myxococcales bacterium | reverse complement strand
GCGGCGCCTCCCCGGGGCCGCCGCATCCCTCCTCTAGAACGACCAGAGCAGGCGGGGCAGCCGCCTCGAGTCCCATGAAGTGGAGGAATACATGCTGGTAGGAACCGTGGAGTGCGCCGCCGAGAGCGGCGCTGAACCAGCCGAGGGCAGCCGCCCCGGCGCATTTCCGAGCGTGCCTCGCCCGCTCCAGCCCGAACGGCAGTCGCCTCCCGGATGGGCCGCGCGCTTGATCGCGCACGATCCCGAGATCAGCGGGCGCGAGATCGCACGCCGGGTCGTGGTTGGGCTTGGCCTCTCGAGCCTGTACGGCGTCGCGCTGGGCGCTCGGGTCGGAGCGCAGAGCCTGTTTCAGCACGCCGCCGGTGTGCCCCTCGGGTTGATCCTGGTAGCGCTCGTCGGCGCGCCGTCGGTGTTCGTCTTCCTGTCCATGTGTCGCGCGGCGATCGATGGACGCGCCATTGCGGCGAGCGTCGCGCGCAGCGTCGCCAGCGCTGGGCTCCTCCTGGCGGGCCTCGCGCCAGCGGCAGCGCTGTTCGTGGTCAGCAGCGAGACCGCAGGCGCGGCGGCCGGAGCGGTGACCGTGGGGCTGTGGCTGGGCGGCGGGGTAGCGCTCGCCAGGATGCTCGCCGACGTGCTGCGCCAGGGCTTCGCGGGCAAGGCCGAGTCGGCGCTCGGAGCGCTGGCAGTCGCGGGTGGCTTCGCGCTGTTCGCCATCGCCCTCGCCACCCGTGTGTGGGGTGCGCTGTTGCCGATCCTGGGAGGTGCGTGATGAGCGCTGCGATCCTCACTGCCCTGCTGCGTGACCCCGCGGAAATAGCTGAGCGCTGCGACCGCCCCGAGGGCTTGCGCGAGCTGGCGTTGACCTCGGTAGGCTGCCTCGCCATCGGCGCAGCGGTATTCGGTGGGGTGCTTGGCAGCTTTCGCGGTGGCCCGCAGATCGCCTTCTCCGCGATCAAGTTACCGGCGGCGTTGTTCGCCACGTTGGTCGTGTGCGTGCCTGCGTTTCATTCGCTCGCGGTCGGCTTCGGCGGACGTCGCAGCTTCTCCAGCGTCGCGGCGCTGACCCTCGCGGCATCTGCTCGCGCCGCTCTGGTCCTGCTCGCCTGTGCTCCGGTGCTGTGGTTGGCAGTGGATCGCGGGCTCGGCTACCACGCCTCGGTGCTGACGGCGGTGCTGATGTACCTGACGTCGGGGCTGGCGGCTCTGGGCATCATCCTGCGTGGCCTCGAGGGCTCCTGGCGCGCGCTGGTCACCGCGCTCACCTGCGGCATCGTGTTCTTCGGCGTACTGGGGCAGACGGCCTGGATGCTGCGACCGTTCTTCGGGCGGCCATCCCAGGAAGACGTGCCCTTCGTACGCGCCCGGGAGGGGACCTTCGCGGACTCGGTGTTCACCAGCAGCAAGTCTGCGATGGGGATCTACGGCCGCAGTCGTGCGCTGAGCGAGAACGCGCAAGAAGACTGGGAGGAACGCGCGGCTCGAGAGGGTTCGAGCGCAACGCGAGGCAGGCAACGAGCGACTCCGCCGGCAGCCCCAGCGACCCACGAACCGGCCGGAGAATTCCTCCCGGAATCAAGTGCTCTGCCTCCCACCTCCGATACGAAGCCTGCCCCTGCCGCCGCCGCTGGAGACTCCAACCTCGAACCAGCCGTCCCCGGCACTCCGGGCGCCGACCTGGAGCGCCGAGGAGCCACACCGTGAGGCTCCTGGACCTCGGGCTGCTGTACTTCGCGGCCGGGCTCGCGTGCGCCGTTGCGCTCTACCGCCGGGCCGAGCGCAAGGATCGTGCGGCGCTGGTGAACGCGTTGACCGCGATCCCGCTGTGGCCGCTGTGGGCACCCATCGCCTGGACCGCGAAGAAGGAACCGCCGCGCTACGACGTACACGCATACGAAGTCGTGACTCGGATTCGGGTGGCTCTGGAGGAAGGGGTGGAGTCGGTGGCCGGGACCCCACTCGAGCGCCTGCTCAACGAACGGTCGGCGCGCAGCATCCTGGACGAGGTGAACCGCGTCGCGGGGCGGCACCAGGAGCTCGTGGGGCTGCTGCGTCGAGACGCCTTCGATCTGCTGGAGGCCGAGCGGAAGCTGGAGCAGCTCGAGCGTCGAGGCGCCGCCTCGCGACTGCGCGCGTCGGCACGCCTGCACCTCGAGAACGTGCGCCGCCTGCATCAGCTCGCGGAGCGCGACGCCCGCGCCCTCGAAGAGCTTGCGGAGCTCGTCTCGGCGCTGCGAACTCAGCTGGTACTGGTACGCCTTAGCGGTTCGTCGGCGGAGGGAGTCGGTGATATCGTGAGCGAGCTCTGGGCTCGCATCGAAGGCCTGAGCGAGGCCAGCGAGGACTACACCCCAAACCCAGCCGGCGTAGATGAAGTGGAGCTCGCCACGGGCGACGCTCCCGCGGCATGAACCCCACGGAAATAGCGCTTGAGCCCGAAGCACATCTTGGTCGTCGATGACGAGGCACGTATCCGTGAGGTGGTGCAGTACGCGCTGAGTCGTGAGGGCTTTCGCGTCAGCGTCGCGGAGGACGGACAGCGGGCTCTGGAGCTGGCCGCGCAGGACCCTCCGGAGCTCGTGGTGCTGGACGTCATGCTCCCTGAGATTGACGGCCTCGAAGTGTGCCGGCAGCTCAAGCGACGCTCGCGGGTGCCGGTGCTGTTCCTATCCGCTCGGGGCGAGGAGGTGGATCGCATCGTCGGGCTGGAGCTCGGCGGTGATGACTACCTGACGAAGCCCTTCTCGCCCCGCGAGCTGGTGGCCCGCGTACGCGCCGTGCTGCGCCGCTTCGAGGAGGCCCTCGCCCTCGCTCGACAGGAGGCACAGGGGGCGTCAGGGGCTGCGACACCCCGCACGTCGGCGACGCTCGGTCTGGCCGACAGCGCTCCCCCCGCGGCGGGCTCGCCAGCTGAACGACCCCGGACCGAGGGCAGAGCCGGCGTCCTCCTGAGCCACGCGCGCATCGCGATCGACTTCGAGCGCCACGAGGTGCGCTTCGCCGAGCGGCGAGTGGATCTCACCCCCACGGAGTTCGGCGTGCTGGCCGCGCTGCTCGAACGACCCGGTGTGGTGCTGAGCCGTGGTCAGCTGATGGAGCGCGGCTACGCCGACAGCGCCCTCGTGACCGAGCGCACCATCGACACGCACATCCGCCGCATCCGCAAGAAATTCAAGCAGCTCGGCTTCGATCCGATCACCACCGTACACGGCGTGGGGTACAAGGCCTCGGAGGGCTGATGTCTCCCCACGGCACCGAAGGCTACAACCGCGCAGTCGCCCGGGGCGCGTGGATCTGGCTCTCGGACAAGCTCGGCAGGATCTGGCTGCGCTTGCTGCTGATCAACGTGACGGTCGTGCTCGTGCCGGTGGCCGGCCTGGAGTTCGCGCGCATCTACGAGCGACAGCTGCTGTCTGCGCTCGAGCGCGACATGAACGACCAGGCGGCGCTGACCCGAGCCCTGCTCGAGCAGGACCTCGCGGACGGTATCGAGCTCGGCGATCGGAGACACCGAGCGATCCTCGAAGCCGCCGCCCATCGCACACGAACCCGGGTGCGCATCCTCGACGCTCAGGGTGCGTTGCTGGTCGACTCCCACCGCGACGGCCCGCCAGAAGGTCCAGAGCCGGAGCCCCCGAAGTGGCTCCCCTCTCGCAGCGACACGGACTATCGCCGCGAGCCGTCGCGACTGCTGCTGCGGACCAGCCGCGACGCAAAGACGACCTGGCCCGAGATCGCCGAGCGCAGCGAAGTGCGCGCGGCGTTGCAGGGCAAGGATTCCGCGCAGACACGCCTGGCCCATCGTCCCCAGGCGGTCTTCCTGTTCTCGGCGACGCCGGTGCGCGCGCCCGGTCCGACACCGCGCACAGTCGCCGGAGTGGTCTACGTCACACGCTCGACCCGCCCCGTCCTGCTCGAGCTGTATCGTATCCGCACGGGACTCTTCAAGGTGCTGACCGTCGCCCTGAGTCTGAGCGTCGGCATCACGCTGCTCCTCGCGTTCTCCATCTCGCGGCCTCTGAGCCGGCTCTCCCGAGCCGCCAAGCGCATTGCCCGCGGCGAGCGCGGCGTGGCGCTGCCGGTCGGTGGTAGCGGAGAGATCCGAGAGCTCTCCGAGAGCTTCCGCACGATGACCGAGGAGCTGGATTCTCGCCTCACCTACATCTCGGAGTTTGCAGCGGACGTCGCACACGAGTTCAAGTCGCCTCTCACCTCGATTCAGGGCGCCGCGGAGCTGCTCTCCGAGGGCGCCCACGAAGACCCAGAGGCGCGCGAGCGCTTCCTGAACAACATCTTGCTGGACACCCAGCGCCTGGACCGACTGGTCAGCCGCCTGCTGCTGCTCAGTCGCATCGAGTCTCGGGTCGAGGGCATGACGCTCGTGGATCTCCACACACTGCTCGAGCGGATCTGCAAGCGCGCGAGTACCCACGAGGAGGGCTCCACCCGAGGCGACGTCGAACTCCACTTCCAGGCACAGCACACCTGGCTGCGGGGCCGGGAGGAGGACCTCGAGACCGCCTTCACCAACTTGATCGAGAACGCGCAGCGCTACTCTCCAGCGGACAAGCCGGTCGTGGTGGCCGCCCAGGATTTTCCTCATGGCATTGTTGTCAGCGTCGCCGATCAGGGCCCCGGGATTCCGGAGGCACGGCGTGACAAGATCTTCGAGCGCTTCTACACGACGGAAGCCGAGCAGGGAGGCACCGGCCTCGGTCTGGCGATCGTGGACACCGTCGCGCGCGCTCATGGCGGACGGGTGACGCTGGACTCCGACGTCGGGGTCGGCTCCAGGTTCAGTGTATGGCTACCGCGCGATCACAAGAAGCGATCCAGCTGAGACGACCCTTGAGGGTCCAGGTGCGCTGGAGTAGACCGGCGAGGTGGAAGCCTTCCAGGAGATCGCCGCGTTCATCCGCCAACACGAGGTCGGTCGCAGAGCCCACCTGGAGACGCCGTTCGGCCGGCGCCTGATTTTCTATGCAGATTTGACGGCGACCGGGCGCTACCTGCATTTCGTCGAGGCCTGGATGCGTCGCGTCAGACCGTTCTACGCGAACACGCACACCGCGGTGAGCTCGACCGGGCGCATCGTCACCACGCTGAGGGAGAACGCCCGCGACGTGGTGCGTCGCAGCCTGAACGCCGGAACGGAGGATGAAGTATTGTTCACGGGTCCCGGCGCGACAGCCGCGGTGAACAAGCTGATCGGCCTCTTGGGCTGGAACCTGCCAGAGCCCCTCGAGCGTCGCTACGGCTGGTCCAAGGCGATCGATGCCGCGGAGCGCCCCCTGGTGTTCATCGGCCCCTACGAGCACCACAGCAACGAGCTGCCCTGGGTGGAGTCGATCGCCGAGGTGGTGGAGATCGCCTTGGACGCCGCGGGACGCATCGATCTCACTGATCTCGAGAAGCAGCTGGTTCGCCATGCCGCTCGCCCCTTCAAGCTGGGCTCCTTCTCGGCGGCGAGCAACGTCACCGGCGTGCTCTCGGACGTGCCCGCCGTCGCGCGCCTCCTACACCGCCACGGCGCCTACGCCTGCTTCGACTACGCAGCGGCGGGGCCCTACGTACCCATCGACATGCATCCCCAGGGAGACGCCGACGCTCGCATCGACGCGCTCTTCCTGTCCACCCACAAGTTCATTGGCGGGCCGCAGGCCTCGGGGATCCTCGCGCTGAACCGCGCGCTGTTCCTCACGCGCATCCCCGAGAAGCCAGGCGGAGGCACGGTGGACTACGTGGCTGGCCCCGGCAAGGAGTCCATCGACTATGTCAGTCACCTGGCAGAGCGCGAAGAAGCAGGTACCCCGGCGATCATGGGCGACGTGCGAGCGGGCACCGCCTTCCTGGTCAAGGAGATGATCGGAGCCGAGCGAATCCGGGAGCACGAGATCGAGCTCGCTCGGGAGGCAATCGCACGCCTGGCATCCCATCCAAAGATCCAGGTACTGGGGCCAGCGGACACCGACCGCCTGGCAATCATCAGCTTCAACATCGAGGGGCTGCACCACGACCTGGTCTCGGCGCTGCTCGATCACCTCTTCGGCATCCAGAACCGCGCGGGCTGTGCCTGCGCCGGTCCGTATGGGCACCGCCTGCTGAGCATCGATCGCGCCCACTCCGAGCGTTTCCGCACGCTAATCAAACACGGCGTGACCGGCATCAAGCCAGGCTGGGTGCGCGTCACCCTGCCGTTCTACTCCAGCCCCGAGGACCTGGAGTTCTTGCTGAGCGCGATCGAGTTCGTCGCCGACCACGGCGAGACGTTCGTTCCGCTGTATCGCCTGAACTGGGACGACGGCGTCTGGCGTCACACCGAACAGCCGGTGCCCGACCTCGAGCCCATCGAGCTCACCGTGGAGGCCTTGCGCGAGGCAGCGCAGTCGTTCGCCGCCGGTGACCACGAAGGACCCATGAGCGAAGCGCAGCTGGCAGCCGAGCGCGCCGAGTACTTCGAGACTGCGCGCTGCGCGGTCTCTCGCCTGAGCAAGCGCTGGGAAGCCGACGCCCCCGCCTTCAACCCGGGCACCGGTCGACGGGACATCGACGACCTGGTCTGGTTCCGCTACGTCCACACCGAGGGTCTGCAAGGGCGAGCCCGGCGAACGAGCAGCCAGGACTAGAAGAACGCCTCGACGCCGATGCTCGGGATGGTCACCGGACCGATGACTTCCTCACGGCAATCCTGAGGGCCGCCCACTCCGACCCCTTCCGGGCTGTCGCACTCGACATCGATGGTCTCCTTGTTGAGCGTCGTGTTCACGACCTCGAACACCAGGGCCCAGGAGCCTGTCTCACCCAGCCGCCAGCGCTTCTCCAGCCGCCAGTCCAGGCGCCAGAAGGCCGGGATGCGCTCCGGGTGCTCCGCGCGCACTCCCGCCAGCGCGTCGCTGCTGAGCGGATACCCCGAGTAGTAGACTGCTCTCGCGCCTGCTCGCCAGCGCTTTCCCAGGTCGAGGCTGAGGGCGAGATTCACGACGTGCGTCCGGTCGAATCCCGAAGGAAACGACTCGCGATCGATGCTCCGCTCCGACCGCGACAGCGTGTAGGAGACGAAGCCACCAAGCGCCTTGGTCAGCTTGCGCCTGACGTACACCTCGACGCCATACGAGTGCCCCAGCGCGCGCTGGCTGAGTTCCTCGGCGTCGTTGTCGTCCTCGTCGCTCCCGTTGTCGCGCCGGCCCCGCCGACTCAACGCGTCAGTCATGTTGAAGAACGCGTTCTGGAACAGCGTCACGCTCCCGGTCACCTCCCAGGGCAGGTCCGCCTCGACTCCAGCGCTGTGCTGGATCGAGCGCTGCAGACCATCCTCCAGGCCCGAGATCTGGAAGCCTGGCAGCGGAATCACGAACGCTGGGGGCTGGTGAGCCACGCCGAGCGCGTGAATCAGGCGCCAGCGCTCGGTGACGTCGTAGCGAGCGCTCACCCGCGGCTCCACCGCCAGCGCGTAGGCGCCGTTCGAGTAGTACCAGTCCATGCGCACACCCGGAGTCACCGTCAGCCACTTCTCCGGCCTCCACTCGAGCTGACCGAAGGCACCCATCGCGTAGTCGGTTCTCGGCGGAAACAGTCGACCTATGTCGTCCCGGTCTTCCTGGTCCGTGATGCGAACGTCGTAGTGGTCGAGCGCGAAGTCGGCGCCCACGCTGTAGGTCGCCCGCTCCGACTCTCGGTAGTCTAGCTGGTAGCGGAGGTGCGCCAGGCGGTCGCGAAGGAAGGTACCCTCCTCCCCCTGGGTTCGGTCGAGCCCGACATAGAGCGCGGTCCGCGAGGTCGCGCGCGCGGAGTGACGCTGATCCCAGCGCAGATCCACGCGGTGAAACATGGTGTTGAAGAACGTCTCGGTGCTGCCGTCGGGCTGCACTTCCCCGAGGTAATCGTAGGCGCCGAAACTGAAAAGCGTCAGCCGGTCGTCGGGAGTCAGCTCATAGCTCGCCCGCGCCTGGTAGTCCCAGTAGCGCAACAGCGCCTCGGGCGCGAAGAGCTGCAACACCAGCCCCGGATAGGCGTAGCGCCCCCCGACCAGCGCGGTGCCTCTGCCTTCAGCGAAGGGCGCCTCGAGCAGCGCCCCTGCGTCGACCAGGCGCAGATTCGCTTCGCCGTGAAGCACGTCCGAGCGAGGCTCAGCCGTCTCGCCAGAGACGATCCCCCCGGCGAAGCGCCCGAAGCGGGCGGGGTATCCGCCGGGATACAAATCGACCTGCTTGATGATGCCCGGGTGGATCACCGACGGGCCGAGGCCAATGTGATACAGCAGCGGCACTCTGATGCCGTCCACGAAGTAGCCCACGTTGCCCGGCGGCGCTCCGCGCACGTAGAAGAACGGCACGCCACTGATCAGCGGTGTGACGCCCGGCAGCGCCTCGATGGCGCGGAAAGGGTCACCGAACGCCCCAGGGAGCTGCCGTACCTCGGCACGATTCATCGACGTCGCGCCCGGCGGGGCTCGATCCCCCAGCACCACCACCTCGTCTTCCGCCGCAGGAGCGGGTCTCGTCGGGGGTGAGGGAGCGCTGGTCGAAGGGGCGGGAGCCGACGTCTCGGGCTCGGCTCCGGCGCTGGGCGAATCACCGACGTCGCTCGGCGGTTCTGGAATGGGCGCCGGGCGCTCGCGCGCGAAATGCACCGCGAAACGAATCCTTGCGGATACAGGCAGTTCACCCCGCAGCGCCGGGCGAAAGCGCCAACCCTGGGCCGCCGTCCGAGCGGCAGACGCGAAGGGTTCCTCACCCTCCAGCACCTTGACCAGCGTGACCTTGCCGCGCTCGTCTATGGTCAACTCCAGCAGCACGTCAGCCTCCGCGTCCGTACCAGCGGGGCGGAGCACCTCGGTGTCGCTGAGCACCTTCGGCGCCACCAGCCTTGGCGGCCGGGGTTTGGTCTCTGGCTTGCTCGCGCCGTTGTCCGGCTTCTCCGTCGCAGGCTGGGCGCCCGTGGAATGAGTCCAGACGACTGCCAACAGCGCGCCTCCCCCCCCAAGAACACAGGAGGACCAGCGCGAGCGGCGGCGGTGGCCGGAGCGGCCCAGTGAGGCCTACTTTCCGCCGCTGACGTCCACCAACCAGGAGTGGAGCGGCAGCATTGCTTTGAAGTGACTCGCACAGAACTTCGGGAAGTCTGCGGTGTGCAGCTCCCTGGGCAGCGGCACCTCCAGCATCAGCGTCAGGCCGTCGTGGCGCAACAGGTCAGCGCGCGGATGATCCAGGGGCAGGCCACGCGGGACCCGCGACAGGTTGCGGCCGCCGACGGTGTACCCCGCCCCTTCGGCCTTCGCGAGCAGCCTCGCCAGCGGCTTGGCTCGAGTCTCGTCCAGAATTGCCGCGCGGTATTTCCGAAGCAAGTCCTTGTCCATGCGATGCAAGCCGGCACCCAGTATCAGCTCTGCGGGGAGCAGGCGAAAGAACAAGCCCGGACAGCTGAAGCTACGCCCACCCCCTTCCCAGAACCAGAGGTCGAGGTGATGCTTGTAAGGCGACTTGTCCCTGGAGAAGCGAAGGTCGCGGTTGATGCGGAAGATCGAGCCATTGACCCTGGGTTCGGCGTGAATCTCTGGGCGCCACTTCTGCAGTATGGGAGCGAGCGCGCTCACGAAGGCCTTCGCTGGCTCGAGGTAGTGGGCCTCGTAGTCGCCGCGATGGGCGTCGAACCACGCCTTGTCGTTGTGCTCCGCCAGTCCTTGCAAGAAGTCGATGGTCTCACGCGAAAAACCTGGAAACTTCGCCACTTCATAGCCCCCTAGCCGCACCCCCGCGACTCGTTTTCGGCTGGCGACGATAGCGTCCCGACGCGGCGGAAGTCGAGACCGCGCAGCGCACCGACGCGGCCAGCTGGATTCGATGCCTGATCCAAGCTAACAGCCTCGCACCCATGGCCGAGACCGTCCCCGACGCTCCCCGGAGCAGCCCCGACTCGCCTTCCAGCCCCGCGGGCGCAGCCGAGGAAGCAGCGCAACCCAGCGCGCTCGCGAGTCGCAACGTGACCCACGTGCAGATCGAGGGACGCGACGTGTACCTCGTCGGGACGGCCCACGTCTCGCCGAAGAGCGTGGAAGAGGTGACCCGAGTGATCCGCGAGGTAAGGCCTGACACGGTCTGCGTCGAGCTGGATGCCATGCGTCACGAGGCCCTGGTCGACGAGAATCGCTGGCGCAAGCTCGACATCTTCGCGGTCATCAAGCAGCAGAAGGTGCTGTTCCTGCTCTCGAGCCTGGTGCTGAGTTCGTACCAGCGTCGCATGGGTGACAAGCTGGGGGTCAAGCCTGGCGCAGAGCTGCACGCCGCCGTCAAGGAAGCCGAAGCTTCGGGAGCCGAGCTGGTCCTCGCAGATCGAGACATCCAGGCAACGCTCAAGCGCACCTGGGGCAACCTTGGCTTCTTCAACAAGTTGAAGGTGCTCGCGGCGATGAACGCGGCGTTCTTTGGCTCCGCCGAGATCGACGAGGAGCAGATCGAAGAGCTCAAGGACCGGGATGTCATCAATGAGATGATGCACGAGTTCGCCCAGGCCATGCCGCAGGTGCAGGTCCCGCTGATCGACGAACGCGACCGCTACCTGATGACGAAGATCGCAGACGCCCCGGGCAAGACCATCGTGGCGGTGGTGGGCGCTGGCCACGTGCAGGGCATGCTGAACCAGCTGGGAAAGAAGGCAGATCTCGAAGAGCTGTCCAGGATCCCGCCACCGGGGATCGCGGGCCGAGTGTTCAAGTGGGTGATCCCTCTGGTGGTGCTCGGCGCGTTCTACTACGGCTACGTCAACCACTCGAGCGAGGGTCTGAAACAGATGATCTTCGCCTGGCTGATCCCCAACGTGATCGGCGCGGCGGTGATGTCCATCATCGCGGGCGCGCGACCGCTCACGGTGGTCGTCGCGGGGCTCGCATCCCCCATCACCTCTCTCAACCCAACCATCGGGGCTGGCATGGTCGCTGGCCTCGTCGAGGCCTGGCAGCGCAAGCCGACGGTCGAGGACTGCGAAGGCGTCGCCGAGATCACCGGATTCGCAGAGATGCGCCGCAACAACTTCACCCGGGTGCTGCTGGTCGCGGTGTTCGCGACGCTCGGCTCGGCCATCGGCGCCTGGATTGGCGCCGCCTGGGTGGTCAAGCTCCTCTAGATCAATGAAGTAAGCCCTCGAACGTCGCAATGTCCGAAGAAGCCCTGCTGGCCGCAAACGCCGAGTTCTACCACGTCTTTCGCGAGCGAGACTACGAGCGCATGGACGCGCTCTGGGCGCGAGAGTCGATCGTGGCTTGCATCCATCCCGGCGCGCCCGCGCTCTATGGCCGCGGACCCGTGCTCGCTAGCTGGCGTGCGATCCTGGGCAGCCCAGATTCCCCGCGGATTCAATGCTCGGGCGAGCAAGCTAGCTTGCTCGGCGACGCGGGTATAGTGACCTGCGTGGAGCGTGTCGGTCGCACGCGGGTCGCGGCGACCAACGTGTTCGTGCTCGAGCGTGGGAGCTGGCGCATGCTCCACCACCATGCGTCACCGATCGGCATCGAAGAAGCCGAGGCGACGCCCAACCGGAACCTCAACTGATGCGCGCGCAGACGCTTCCACGCCCTTGCTGATCGCGGGGCTAACGGGCGTCAGCGTCGGGCGCAATACACTCGAGCAGAGCTAGATCATGGCAGGGCTCCTGGAACTCAAGGCTGGCAACTACACCATCCGCGGGATCTCCGTGGGCGGGGTCTACACCAGCCTGCAGGTCCCGGAGCTGGACGCGGTGTTCGACGCCGGGATCCCCCTGCGGCACTTCGCAGGCACGGACAACGTCTTCCTGAGCCATGGTCACGCCGATCACCTCGGTGGCCTGGTGGGACTGCTGGGGATCCGCGGCATGATGAGCAAGGCGAAGCCCCGCGTGTTCATGCCCAGGGCGGTGCAGGAGCACCTGAACGAGGCTCTGGCTCACATGACCAAGATCCAGCGCTACGATCTGTCCGTCGACGGCGTGGGCGTCGAGGACGGCGATGAGCACGCACTGAAGGCCGATTTGCGGGTTCGCGCCTTCAAGACCCATCACCCCGTGCCCAGTGTCGGCTATCAGTTTTTCCGCAGGGTCAACAAGCTCAGACCGGAGTTCAGGCAGCTCGAGGGTGCGGAGATCGGACGGCGCCGCAGAGCTGGCGAGCAGCTCTTCGATCAGCAAGAGCACCTCGAGCTGGCGTACGCCACGGACACGCTGCTGCGAGTCATCGACACCCACCCGAGCTTGCTTCGAACCCGCGTGCTGATCCTGGAGTGCTCTTTCCTCGACGAACGCAAGGCGCTCTCCGCGAGCCGCGCTGGTTGCCACATCCACCTGGACGAACTGCTGGAGCGCGCAGAGGAGTTTCAGAACGAGCATCTCGTGCTCATGCACTTCAGCCAGATCTACAGGCCCCAGGAAGTACACGAGATCCTCGAGCGGCGGCTCCCCAGAGAACTGTGGGAGCGCACCCACGTGTTCGCGCCTCGCCGCGGCTCGTTCTTCTGAACGAGTCGCTCGTCCTGCGGAAGCGTCGCAATCGTGGCCGGGAGTCCTCGGTTATGCTCGGACCGTGAGCTACGCAGATCGCTTTCGACTCAGCGCACACGCGGTGATCGTGGACAACAGAGGCCAGGTGCTGCAGCTGCGGGCGACCTACGGGGAACGGCGCTGGGGATTGCCCGGGGGCGCGCTGGAGCCAGGTGAGACACCGCTCGAGGCGCTCGAGCGCGAGTGTCGAGAGGAACTCGGCGCCGCGATCGACGCCGGTCCGCTCACCGGGGTCTATTTCCACGCTGCGCACGAGTCGCAGGTCTTCATCTTCCGCGCGACGCTCACCAGCGACACGGTGCGGCTCTCCGCCGAGCACTCGGAGCACATGTATTTCCCCGTGGCATCACTCTCGACGATTCAGCAGCAGCGCGTCCGCGATTGTCTGAGCTTCCGCGGGAGCGTACGCTTCGGCAAGTTCTGAGGCTCGAAGGGCCGCAGCAGAGCGGTCCGGGGGTGAGACGCAACTCCTCACCCCCAAACTCGCTCGTGGCTCCGCCGTCGGCGTTCGCCCATCGCGGCGCTCGCTCAGCCCTCTGGGGGCAGGAGGACGCCGTCGATCACGTGGATGATACCGTTGGACGCCCCGATGTCGGTCATGGTGACCTCGATCTCGCCGTTGAGGATCACCTTGCCGTCGACGACCTCGATGGTGATATCGGCGCCGTTCACGGTAGTCGCCTTGTCGAGCTTGACGACGTCCTCTGCGCGCACCTCACCGGCGACGGCGTGGTAGGTCAAGATGGCCGTCAGCTGGTCCTTGTTCTCCGGCATGAGCAAGGTGTCGACGGTTCCCTCCGGAAGCTTCTCGAATGCGGCATCGGTCGGCGCGAACACGGTGAACGTGCCGGAGCGGAGCGTGTCCTCCAGCCCTGCTGCTTGCACCGCCGCCACCAGGGTCGTGAAGTTGCCCGCGGCGACCGCGGTGTCGACGATGTCCTTCTGCTGAGTTTCTCCGCCCGTTCCACCGCTTCCGCCGCTAGCGCCGGTGCCTGCCATGCCGCCGCTTCCGCCGCTGCCCGACGTGCTGTCGTCGTCGGAACAACCGGTCGCGCCAACGGCCAGAGCCATGGCGAAGATCGCCGCGAAACGCGCCAGTCGCGGCGCACTCAAGTCAATTTTTCCAATCAAGCGCATAGGTTCGCCCTCCGTTTCGAACACACGGCGGTGCCGTACGGTAAGCGCACCAATGCCCTCACCGTCCGACGCAAGGAAGCGTCTCGGCCGCCCGGCTGGCGCAGACGCTCCTCAGTCAGCGCGATGCCCGCCGTTGCCAGGTCGATTAGGACCAGGCTGACGGCGGTCAAGCGGCAGAGCTCAAGAAGTTGAGGTTCTTACTTCAGTCGCTCGACGTCGCTGCAGTGGAGCTTCTTGGACTCGCAGCTCTGCTTGTAGGCCTCGCGCGCGGCCTGCTTGTCTCGCTTCTCGAGCTCCTTGCAAAGCACGCCAGTCTCGACGCAGCCCTGCCTCAGCACGCTGACGAAATTAACCGGATCGAGCCTGGAGAGGCGCTCGCAAGACTGCGCTAGCACGGCGTGGCCGCCACGCACCTCGGCCGCGCTCACGCGCTTTCCGCCGCTCCAGCCCATGCCCATGCGGAGGCAGTGGTCGGTGTACAGCTCCTTCGCCTTCTCCGGGTCGGCCCTCTCGAGCAGCACGCCATAGTCGAAGCACATCGGCGCCTCGCTCCCACCCCATGCGCCGCGCTTGCAGGCGTTGGCGTAGAGCTTCATCGCTCGCGCCTCGTCCTGGGCAAAGCCTTCTTTCCCTACGGCAAGGTTCCTCGCAAGACGCTGGCACTGCTCGCCGGGGCAACCCCTCTCGTAGTAGTCCGCGGCCCTGGCTAGATCCTTCGAGGTACCGAGCCCCTTCTCGTACATCGCGCCGAGCGCCGTGCAAGCGTCACGCTGCACGCTCTTCCCGCCGTCGCAGGCGCGTTCATAGAGTTCCTTGGCGCGAGTGAGGTCCTTCTTCACGCCATCGGCGTCGCGGTAGTGGTCCGCCGCAAGAGTGCAAGACCACAGGCTGCCAAGGGCGCAGCCTTGCTCCCAGACGCGCACCCCCTTGGCGACGTCTCGCTTCACCTGCTTCGGTGCGGGTAGCCGAATGTCCGGCAGAGCCTTGCGATCCGTCGCGTACATCGATCCGAGCTGGTGGCAGTAGTAGCCCTGACCGTTGTCACACAGCTTCTGGTACATCCCGAGCCCGCGCTCGACGTCCGCCTTGACACCGACGCCACCGATCAGAAGGCCACCATAGCTCGCGCAGGCGTGGGGCGAACCCAGCGAGCAGCCGCGCTGAATCATCAGCGCCCCTTTGCTCTCGTCCTTGGGCACCGAGCGCCCCTCGATGTACCAGCGACCCGTGTTCCAGCAGCTGTAGTCGTCACCCAGCCCACAGGCCTTCTCCAGCAACCCGAGCCCCGCCGCTTGGTCCTTGGAGAGCGTGGCGAAGCCCAGACGACTGCATGCCGGCGCGACGCCTGCGTTGCAGCTCTTCTCCAGCAGTGCCGACCGCTCTTCGTCCGTCTTGGCGAGACGAGCCGCACGGAAACAGCTCTCCGAGGAGCCCTTGTCGCACTGGGCCCTGCAACCCGCCTGGTCCTTCTCGTCACACAGCTGAGGAGCCCCCGGGTCCGCCGTCGACGCACATTTCCCCGCGGTAAGCACCCAGCCCTCCGGGCAAGGGTTCTCCACCTGGGTCGGGAGCGCGGGCGCCTTTTCACCCCAGGTTGGATCGGGCTGTTCGAGGATGGGCTCCAGCATCAGGCGTATCGTGGCCGCGCACTTGCCCGGGGGCTCCGTCGCCCCAGGCTTCGCCCCGCGGCAGTCCTCGATGCTCCCGTCCCTGTTCTCCAGGCGACGCTTGGTCTCGCTCTCCCCCCCGGCCCCGACCGAGAAGAGCTCGGCGGCGGCTCGCACCTTGCCGCGTTCGCCGCGCGCCATGGCGAAGGCTCCTACGTGAGCCGCCCGAACGAAATGGGTGGCTCCAGAGCACTCGCCCTGGAGTTCGGGCTTCGCAGCGTGGGTGCGCAAGCTCCCTCGACGACCAACCAGGGCAATCGCAAGATCGATGGTCGAGCTACCCTGGAGCTCACCCTCGAGCTTCCCCACGGAAAGCGGCAGGTTCGCCCACAGCTCGGCCTTGTTCTCGATCTGGATCAAGTCCTCCTTGGGCGTGACGCCGGCGAACTCGTAGGAACCTTCGAGGCTGCAGCGTTCGAGCAGCTTCATCCCCTCGCAGCCATAGGACATGACCACGACGCCCTTCTGCATCGCTATCTCCAGATCGGCGCGGGTCCCCGACTTCCAGTCGACGACCAGAGGCTCGACCGACTTGTTCACGTTGCCGCAGCTGGGGCCGCTCGCTTCCTCGGCCAGCGCTTGGTTGGCCGTCGGCGCGTCGGGCTTGACCGCGTCCGCGGGTTGGCCGACGGCGCCGCCACACCCGGCGATCAAGGTCAGTAGAAGAAAGCCGTGAGATCTCGAAGTACGCATCATTCGCCCCCATACGCTCCAGCAGACGGTTCGCTCTCGTGCGGAAGCGACATAGCTCATTCCCACGCGCCAAATCCAGCACTGCCAGGAGAATGCCGCAAACCGGTCGATTGTCAGGT
>JAGQIY010000185.1 GCA_020430865.1 Myxococcales bacterium | reverse complement strand
TTGGTCGACCTCGAGCGAATCAGCGCCCTGGTGCTGGTCGCGCTCGGCGGGGAAGCGGCGTCGCAGCTCATCGACGAGCACGTGACTCCCGGCTGGTACCGTCAGCTCGAGCGCTTCGACTCGCAGGACCAGCGGGTGGGCGAGCTGCTCACGCCAGCGAGCTGGGTCGCGGTGGAGGAGCGCCTGGCCCGGCTAAAAATTCCCCAGGGCAAATGGGGCGCGGAGCTCGTGGACGCCAAGCTGCTCCGCGAGCTGCTCACACCAGTGGTCCAGAGCACGCTGCAGAGCTTCGCCAAGAGACTGCCAGGCGTCGGGCTGGGTAGCGGCCTCGCCGCGGCCGGGGGCAGCGCACTCTCGGGGCTCGCTCGTGGCCTGAAGAGCCGCGTCGGCGAAGGGAGCAGAGGAATCTCGGACGTTGGCAAGAGCGTGGTCGGCGGCCTCGAAGGGCGGATGCAGAAGGTGGTGACGGAGTTCAGCCGCACGGCTCAAGACGAGTTCCGCGCGGCATTGCTGGAGCGCGTCCAAAGCCCTCAAGGCCAGGACATCCTGCGCCGCATGCGACATCACGCGCTGGCGGCGCTCCGCGACGTGAAGATCGCGGAAGTGATGCGCGATCTCGAGGACGTTCGCAGCGCGACCGCGGAGCTCGCTGCGGAGGTGGTGCGACACAATGCTCGCGGTGAGGCGCTGAGTGGAGCTCTCCTGCTCGAGGTGAACGCGTTCCTGGAGCACGAGGCCGGCCGACCACTCCAAGAGCTGCTGGACGAAGCGGGAATACTGAAGGAGACCCGCGAGGCGCTGGTCGATCGGGGCCGTCACATCGCACGTCACCTGCTGACGCACGAGTCGGTGAGGAGCTTCCTCGCGGAGTTGCTCGATGCGAGCGAAGACTGATCGACGCGCGAGACTAGCGCCGGCCCTTGAAGCCCATCATGCCCTGGACGACGGACTCGCTCTGCTCCAGGATCTCCTGCTCCTGCTCAGCGATCTCGGCGCACTCCTCGCACAGCTTCTTGGTCTTTCCGTTGACCTTCACGGGGACCACTTCGTCGACTTCTTCACCGCACGCTTTGCAGACGGGCATAGCTGGCCAGGCTAGCACACCGAGCGGCAGCGAGCCGCGGTTCGCTGCTGCCTCGAAACGGCGGCGTAGCCAAGAAGAGCGCCGTCCGCGGCGCCTCTCGACGTCGACCAGCCGCCAGGGGCGGCTCTTGGGGAGCGCCTGGGGGGCACGCCTGATGGGAGCGCCTGGTGGGAGCGCCTGGTGGGAGCGCCTGGCGGGGCGACTCTCGGGAGCGCGCGTGACAAAGTTCCGTGACTATTGATCGCCTCGGGGAAGGCGCGCACCCTATTGTATCGTGATCTGGTCGCGCCCCATCCGCGCGACTCGGTGTCTTCGCGACACCGCCCCACCATCTCCAGCGCCGAGAAGATGCCCACCTGCCCCAAGTGCCGAACCGTCTATCCCGAGGGTGTCGCCAAGTGCGGCCACGACGGAGAGACCCTGCTTCCTGACGCTGCCTTTGCCGGTGTGGATCCCGACCTGACTCCAGGGATCACCGTCGGCGAGTACGAGATCGAGAGGAAGCTCGGCGAAGGCGGCTTCGGGTCGGTCTACGCCGGCGTGCATCCGTTGATTGGGAAGCGGGTCGCCGTCAAGGTGTTGAACCGGGAGTATTCGTCCAACCCACAGATGGTCTCACGTTTCATCGCGGAAGCGCGCGCGGTGAACCAGATCCAGCATCAGAACATCATCGACATCTTCGCGTTCGGCAGCTTGCCTGACAAGCGCCAGTACTACGTGATGGAGCTGCTCGAGGGTGTGCCCTTCGACGAGTTCATCCAGAGCCGAGGCAGGCTATCTCCAGAGGAAGCCATCCCGATCCTGCGCCAGGTCGCGCGAGCGCTCGACGCCGCGCACGCCAAGGAGATCGTGCATCGCGACCTCAAGCCAGAGAACATCTACATTGCCTTTGATTCCGAGGGGAAGCCGACTCCGAAGCTGCTCGACTTCGGCATCGCGAAGCTGCTTGGCGACACCACCAGCGGCCACAAGACGAACACTGGAGCGCCGATCGGCACCCCGTACTACATGTCCCCGGAGCAGTGCCGCGGAACTGGAGTGGATCACCGCACCGACATCTACTCGTTTGGCGTGATGTGCTTCGAGGTCCTCAGTGGTCAGCGCCCCTTCGTGTCTGACCAGATGCTCACGTTGATGTTGAAGCACATCAACGAGCCCGCGCCCGCCTTGAGCGCGGTTTGCGGGCTTCCGGCCGAGCTCGACGCGCCGATCCAGCGCATGATGGCCAAGGACGCCGCGGATCGCCCTCAGACGGTCTCCATGGCGCTGGAAGAGCTGGCAGCGGCGGCCCAGGGCGCCGGCCTGAGCGTGACGGTGAGTCCGTTGTCCGGCGGTGGACACGCAATGCCAACACCTCGCCTGGGCGAGCTATCCCGCACCGAACTCGACACCGAGCAGATGTCGCCGTCGATCCAGCACCACCTGCAGAAGGCCGCTGGTGCGTCGACCCAGGCGCCGCTGGCGGTCGACACCGGGAGCCCGAAGAAGAGCTCGCGGCTGGCGCTGTTCGCTGCCGCAGGGGTGCTCTTGTTGGGTGGTATCGGCGCCGGCGTCTTCCTGCTGCGGTCTGGAGCGCCAGCGGTGACGCCAGATCACCTCGCGGAAACAGCTTCGCCGCCGACGTCGTCTTCTCCGGCCGCGCCGCCAGCGTCGGCCAGCGAAGACCGCGCAGCGTCGACCGGGGCGCCCCCGAGCGCCGAAGCGCCCGTCGCACCGCAGCCGACCAGCGTGCGCTTCACCATCGACTCGAAGCCGAAGGACGTGGAGGCCTTCCTCGAAGGGAAGAAGGTGGGCTCGACGGCGGACGGAGTCGAGCTCCCGTTCGGCGATGAGGAAGTCGAGGTCGAGTTCCAGGCGCCGGGCTACCTCGCGAAGAAGGTCCACGTGAAACCCAAGGCCGGCGGGGTGATTGCGGTGAGCCTGGTGAAGATCGTTCAGCGCGTGCCAGTGAAGAAGAAGGCAAACGGCGGGGGCGACCTGGAGAACCCATTCTGATGCTTGCGCCGCGGTCTCGGGCGGCAGCACAACCGCGCTCTCGGTTCGTGGGCGCGAGGTCTTGAATCTTGGCTTGGGCGCACCCAGCTGGGTGCAGGTAGGACGGCAGCTTGACCATCAGATCGAAGAGCTATCATTCGAGCTTGAAGGCTTGGCTCGGCGTAGCACTCGCAGGGGCAGCCCTGAGCGCTTGCGCAAACCTCGGAACCATCGAGCGTGGTGAGTGCGGAAACGGCGTCGTCGAACCCGAGGCGGGCGAGGAATGCGATTCGTTTCCCGAGGGTAATTGTGCACCAAGAGGGACCGACAACCAGTGTCGCTACCTGTGCACCGCCCCTGGCAGCGCCGCGGGCACGGACCCCATCAACTGCCCCGCTGGTTTTGGCTGTGGGACAGACGGTGTCTGTCGGAGGGCGTCGGGGAGCTACACGCCGGGCAGCGTGCTCCGCCAGGGCTACACGCTCCGCGTCGAGAGCGGCGATTTCGACGGTGATGGTCAGTCGGAGGTAGTCAGCGTCACGCCTACCGAACTCGGTATCCACTTCCTGGACGAGCGCGGCAATCAGCAAGCGCAGACCGACGTCAGCGGCGCAGCCATCGTGCCGGCGATCGGTCAGCTGACGGGGGACGACCTCTCGGACCTGGTGGTCTTGCGCTCGGAGCTGGGTGGGGGCCTGAACGTCTTGCGAGGCAGGAAAGACGGCACGCTGCAGCCGACAGCGTACTCGCCCTTCGACGTCGGCACGGGCGATGCGGAGGTGGTGATCCTGGACGCCATGGAGACCCGTCACACCGTGGGGGGCGAGGTGCTGAACATCAAGGGCGACGAGATCTTGATGCTGGCCGACGACTTCATGTTCTCTGCCACGGACACCGTGGATCTCCTGCTCACCCTCCCGGGTCCGGTCGCCGACCTCGCGGGGCACCCAGCCGTGGGCAACCTGGACGAGAACAAGCTGCGATCGCCGTGCCAAGAGCTGGCGCTCGCCTACCACGGCGCCAACAGCGTCTGGGTCTACACACCTTGCGTTCGCGAAGGCGCGAGCCTCAAGTGGAACAAGTACAGCAGCGACGAGACCTCACCGCCCAAGCGTCAGCTGCCCCCCGTCAAGCTGCCGCAAGGGCGCACGATCAGCACGGGCGTGTTGCTCGCCGACTTCAACGGCGACCACCATCTGGACATGCTGATCGGCGCCGAGCCAAACGGAAGCACGAAATGCGATGGAGACTCGGAGCTCTTTGCGGCGTTCGGGGTCGGCGATGGTACTTTCCACTCGGATTTGTCGACGCTGCCGCTGGCGGATGGCGACGGCAACGCGATCTCGCTGGGCAACACCCTGGTCTGCTCGATGCCCCTCGCCGTCGGCAACCTGAACGACGACGCCGCAATCGACCTGGTGATGGGCAGCCAGATCCTGGTGAGCGACCCGGACTCCCAGGCATCTGGACCACTGGGCGGCGCGACCTACACCATCGCTACCGTGAACTTCGAGGGGAAGTGGACCTCCGCAGTGGTTGCGGACCTGAACGCGAACGGGATCCCCGACGTCGCAACCGCGACCCAGGGTTCGAACACCATCGACTTCTACAACGGCGTGGGAGACGGCCGGCTGAATCGCTTTCAGGTCCAGGCACGGGGAGAACCCAGCGAGCTCACCGTGGGAGATTTCGACGGCGACCTGGTCAACGACCTGGCGTTCAAGGAGCGCGGTCCACACGGAAATGTCGGAGCCGGCGTCGAAACGGGGGACTCGCTGTCCATCGCGTTCGGCAATGGCTTCGGCGGTCCCAGCGAGCCAGTGAGCATGGGGCGCCTGGCACGCATCGACCGCGTGGTCAGCGGCAACGTCGAGGAGTTGTTCTCCGACGGCATCGCGGACCTACTCGTGCTGTCCACTTCCGAGAACTCCGACAGTCGGAGCATCGCCCTGCTCACGGGGAGCAGCGATCGACAGCTCGTGTCGCCGTTCTTCCTCGCGAGCGATGGCAGCACGCTGCCGGTGCGGGCGGTGATCGGAGAGTTCACCGGCGACGATCACAACGACGTCGCCGTGCTCGCGTCGAGCACCGAGAGCTTCGAGACGAGCACCTTCACCAACCGCGTGTGGATACTGCCTTCCACCGGCGAAGCGGCGATCGACTCTGCGGATGTCTTCTCCAGCGAGCCGGTAGAAACGCTGGAGTCCGGCGAGAACGCGCTCACGGCAGCGCTCGACCTCGACGGTGACGGAGTCGACGAGCTGATCGCCTTCGTCTCCGGCACCAGTGACAGCGGCGCCGTGATGATCATTGGCCACGTCGTCGATGGCGGGTTCCAGCTCGAGGAGCCGCAGTTCACCGACGAGAGCTACTTCTTCGATCCGCTAGGAAACGTGACAGGGGGCCCCGACCCAGGTGTCCCCGATCCCGCTCCGATGCCCGGCGAACCGGCGACCACGGGAGCCTACGTGGTCTACAACGGCCAGATTCTGGTTCGGGACGTCGATGGGGATGGCCGCAAGGACATCCTTGCGCTTGGCCTCGCGACGGCAGGCGATGACGGAATCCCGGAGCCCAAGATCGTGTTCTACAAGAACGAGGGCAACGGCACCCTCGACGTGTCCAAGCGCGTGGTGTTCGAGAACCCTGCAGACATCGACCCTGGCTCCTTCGCGCTCACCCAAGGCGACACCGACTCCGCCCCCGAGGTGGTGTTGCTCGGCGCCGAGGGCGGCTGGATTGCCGACTTCGACTTCGGCCAGAAGAAGCTGATGAATCCGCGGGCACTGGCGGGCGTGCGGGGAGGCAACAGCGTGGTCAGCTCCGACTACAACGGCGACGGTGTGATGGATCTTGCCATCGCCGGTGAAGGCGGCGTTCAGGTGTTCCTGGGTAAGGCGGTGATCGAATGAGGCGCTGGATGATGACCGGCCTGCTGGCGGCCTCGCTGCTCGGCGCATCGTGCTTCTGCGCGTCCACTGCTCTGGCCGAGGACGTGCAGAAGGCGCGCACCTACTTCAACGCAGGGGCACAGGCGTACGAAGCTGGTGAGTACCTGGCAGCGATTCAAGCGTTCGATCAGGCGTACAAGTACTCCCCTCGCCCAGCCATCCTGTTCAGCGCCGCTCAGGCCTATCGACGGCAGTACTTCATCGACAAGAACGCCCAGCACTTGCAGCTCGCGATCAAGAACTACCGTTCGTACCTCTCGAAGGTCGCGGAAGGTGGTCGACGCGCCGACGCGGCCCAGGCGCTGTCGGAGCTCGAACCCATCGCGGCTCGGCTCGCGGCAAGCGCGACGATCGATCCAGAGAACCCCGAAGCTCCAGCGCCACAGCCCCCCGCACCCATCGTGCAGAAGACTCGCTTGATGGTGTCCTCTCAGACCAAGGGCACCCAGGTGACACTGGATGGCGGCGAGGCCAAGCAGGCTCCCTTGATCGCCGAGGTCAAGCCGGGAAAACACAAGGTCAAGCTGAGCGCCCCCGGCTATTTCCCGGAGGAACGCGAGGTGCAAGCTGCTGACGGGGGCATCGTCGCGGTCGACGTGCGTCTGCGGCCACAGCCGGCGAAGCTGCGCATCGAGGCGGAGAACGGCGCTGAAGTCCGCGTCGACGGTCGCCCCGTGGGGGTGACGCCGATGAGCCCCATCGAGCTCGACGCCGGCGTCCACCTGATCACGGTGAGCAGAACCGGTCGCGAGCCCTTCTCCAAGGAGCTGGACCTGAGTCGAGGAGAGCAACGCACGCTCGAGGTCGACCTCGGCGTCACCACGCAACGCACCGTGAGCTACGCCGTGCTCGGCACCGGAGTTGCCGGCATCCTGACCGGCGGAGTGTTCACCTTCCTGGCACTGCGTCAGGAGAGCAAGGCGCAGGACATCTCTGACTCGAGGAGCACCGGCAACATCACCCGCGCCCAGCTGCTCGAGTACGATGACCATGTCCAGAAGCGCGATGATTTCCGCACGGCATCAATCGTCGCCTATGGCGCCGGAGCGTTGCTAACGGCGACCAGCGTGCTCCTGATGGCCTTCGACGACCCCAAGGTCACTCTGGACCCGCGCGAGCGGGGACCGAAGAAGGCAACCCCGGAGGAAGACGCCCCCAGCCCCGCCATGGAAATGTCCGCGGCGCCGTTCTGGGCCCCAGGCACCCTGGGTGGCGCGCTCCACGGCCGCTTCTAGCGAGCCAAGAACCACGGAGACCCACCCGGCGTGGCTACTCCGACCGGGGCGCCCTCCACATCCCCCGGTCGGGTCGCTTGCGACCTCCGTTCCGCGTCAGCGAATTCTGACCGCCTGGCTAGTTTTGTGTTAGGCTGTCCAGCAGACGGAGGTTCCCCATGGGTTTCCTAGGCTTCGGCGGCTCTCGGCTCACCTACGACATGTTCGATCTCGCGCGCAACGCGGCGGAGGCGAAGCGATTCGCGACGTGCGAGCGCATCTACCACAAGGGTCAAGTGCTCGCGTGGGATGGCAAGGAGATCCTCCCGATGCTGCTGGAGAAGCATGGGGGGGTGAGGGTCGCGCCGGAGAAGAAGCAGGCGTTACGTAGGGTCTTCGCCATCATCCTCTGGGGCGAATTAGCCGCATGGAAAATATCGGCACAGCTCGCTGACCGCCTGGTGCCGCTCGAGGCGAAGATGGCAGCCACCAGTCAGGCCTTCGACGAGGCGCGGCACTTCTACACCATGTACGACTACCTGAAGGAGCTGGACTACCTCCCCGAGAAGCTGGACCCAGCACCTCAGGCCTTGCTGGATCACGTGCTCTCCACAGACGACCTGGCCTGCAAGCTGCTGGGGATGCAGCTCCTGATCGAGACCATCGCGCTCGCGATCTTCCAGGAGATCCGCGAGCTGAACGTGGAGCCAGTGCTGAGCGAGCTGATGCGCTACTACGAGCGGGATGAAGCGCGGCACGTGGGCCTCGGGGTGCAGTACCTGCCGATCTTGATGAAGCAGATGAGCCGGCCACAGCTGCTTCGTATGAGCCTTTTCCAGGCGAAGCTGGTGGGCTATGCGCTGTGGGAGAACAAGGTCCTCGAGCCGGACTTCCAGGCGCTCGGCATCGACCAGCGTCGTATCCTCGACCGAGCACGCGCCAAGCAGATGGTCGCCGTCCGCGAAGCCTGGGCCGCAATCGGCTGGGACGTCGACAAGAACCGGGGGATCGCGATGCCGATCATCGGCGCCACCGTCGAGCTGATGTTCCCCACGGAAGAGACTCGCGACGACCGAGGCGCTCGCTTGAGCGCGGTCTGGGACGCCCTGACCAAGCCCCTGGAGACTCCGACAGACGCGCTCGACGTCCACTCCGCCCACGCGATCAAGACGGCTCGCGGAAACATCGCCGAGGGCGAATCGAGCTTCATCCCCAGTTGAGCCGGACTCGGGCGAACTGAACCGATCTGCAGCAGGCCGGGTAGACTCGGGGGCAGCCGCACTTTTGCGAAACGAGTTCGCCCCCGCGCGCGTACTACCGGCACCGACGGCGGCGCGGGCCTCGTCGAGAGACCTGCTCGGTGGTTCGTACCGCGTCGTAGAAAGACAGAGATGAAACGAGACCTTCAAGGCAAGCTATGCATCGTCACCGGCGCCAACACGGGCATCGGCAAGGTGACCGCACGGGAGCTGGCGCGGGCGGGTGCAACGGTGGTGCTCGCCTGTCGCTCCAGACAGAAGACCGAGGAGGCCATGGCGGATATCCGCAAGGATATACCCGAGGCGGATCTCGAGTTCCTCGAGCTGGACCTCGCGTCGCTCGAGTCAGTGCGCAACGCGGCCAACCTGTTCCTGGAGTCAGGTAGACCGATCCACCTCCTGATCAACAACGCTGGCCTCGCGGGCACACGCGGCACGACCAAGGATGGCTTCGAGCTCGCGTTCGGCGTGAATCACCTGGGTCCCTATCTGTTCACCCGACTCCTGCTGGAGCGCATCGTCGAGAGCGCTCCCGCGCGCATCGTCAACGTATCGAGCAAGTCTCACTACGACGCCAAGGTCTTCGACCTGAGCGGCGTGCGCCAGCGGACGAAGCACGTCACCGGGTTACCGGAGTACGCTCTCAGCAAGCTCAGCAACGTCCTGTTCACCATCGAGCTCGACAAGCGGCTCCAGGGAAGCGGCGTCACCACCTACGCGCTGCATCCGGGGGTCGTCGCGAGCGACGTCTGGCGCTCCGTCCCCTGGCCCGTGCGCTCGCTGATCAAGCTCTTCATGATCACCAACGAAGAGGGTGCCCAGACGACACTCCACTGCGCCCTGAGCGAAGAGGCTGGCGAGGAGAGCGGTCTCTACTACGAGAAGTCTCGCCCCCGGAAGCCGAGCCGGCTGGCCCGCGATCCCGAGTTGCCGTTGAAACTGTGGGAGAAGAGCGCGGAGTGGGTCGGGCTGGATCTCGATGGTCAGGGGGAGTCGCCGCGGGCTGCCTCGGTCAGACCGACCACGGGTCACAGCAGCGTGTAGACGATGCTCACCGTGGTGACGGTATCGAGTTCTTCCTTGCCGGGCAGCGGTGCGGAGTCGTAGCGCTCAGTGAAGCCGAACGCGAAGGCCAGGTTGTCTTCGATCTTCGCGTTGATCTCGGCGGTCCCGTTGACGCGCTGGATGTCGGTGTCACTGATGCCCTGCATGAACTCGACGCCCAGCGCGAGCTTCAAGCCTTCGCGGAACGCGTAGTCGAAGCCGAGGAAGAGTCGACCCGAGTGCACCACCTCGGTGTCGTCGAGCACCTCGACTACGTTACCAGCATCGTCCTTGACCTCGAGCGAGTCCGAGCGTCGTAGATCGACCAGGAAGTCATAGCCGAGCTCGGTCCAGAGCAGCGCCGTCTTCTCGTTGATGAAGTAGTAGCCCACGCCGGGATCCACTCGTCCGCGTAGATTCAGGCCTTGAAAGCGGTCTCGACGGGCCTGCGTCGAGAGGAACACGGTCCAGTCGCCAAAGAACCGGTCGTAGCGTGCGGTGCCCTGGTAGTTCTCGACGTTGGTCTCGAGCCCCTCGTCTGGACCTGCCGCAGCGCGACCATAGTTCACCGCCGCGGCAGCCGTGAACTGGTTGTCCGACCGCCGGAGACGGAACTTGGAGTTCGCGGTCCCTGCGAATAGCCGCGCGTTGCCAGTGGAGAGCAAGCCACCCGCGGAGACGCTGAGCTCCGTCGCATCCTTGGACTCCTCCTCCGGCGCTCCTGCGGTGACCGCCTTGTCGTCCGTGAGCTCCGTCGCGCCACCGGTCACCTTGGCGTCATCTTGAGCGCTCTTGGGGACCTGCCCCCATGCGGTTGAACTCAGGGTCACTCCAAGCAGGCAAGTCAGTCCGAATACTTTTCTCATGGAAACTCCGTTTGGCCACAGATCTGCGCAGCGTGTAGGGCGAGGATGCTGATACCGCCACCCCGACCGGGCGCGGTCGTGGTCGAGGGCGACTCAGCAAGAGCCATGCCCGCTCCGCCCAGCCAGATTCCACCATACAGAAAGACGCTCGGGACCTCAAAAACCGAGGACTCTCCGCCCCTGGACCGAGTCCGGCCTCAGGGGAGGTCACGCAATCCCGTCGCCTGGGAGCGACGGCTGTTGGCTGCAGCCTTCAACGCCGACAGGGGTGTCTCGTTCAGTGACACCCGCTCAGCCGAGCTGATCCGTGCGGAGCCGCGGGCAGCGCACGATCCGACCTACCTCGTTCAGGGGCAGAAAGTCACGGTGCCTTGGATCTTGCCATCCGCAGCGCTGTAGTACTCCGACTGCGCGGCCAAAGACACGCTGCTCCCGCTCCGCTCGGGACACCAGATGGCGATGTCGCTCGACGCCTCGCCCGTTTCGTTGTCGAAGTCCAACGGACCGCTCACTCCATCGAAGTCGATGCACCGCTGCGTCGCAGCCGTCTGGAAGTGACCGCTGAAGCCCGTCGGCCCAGCGTCCACCTGGTCACCGCCGGTACAGCCCGTGTTTGGGTCGGGGCTCACGAGCTTCATCGCCGCAGCCATCTCGGGACCGCTGGGGTGTCCCTTGCCGGAGATAGCGATCGCGTACGCCAACAAGTAGGCAGCGTCGTATGCGAACTCGCTGAAGGTGCCCGGAGGCTCGTTGTAGAACGCGCTGAAGCGCTGAGCGAAGCCGGAGTAGCCGGACGCGAGCTGAGCTCCGGGAACGGTGCCGAGGATCCGCGCGCTCAGATCGGGCTGAGCCGCCACGATCCCTTCGAGCTCGTCGACCTTGCCCCCCTCGGGCAGCAAGTACTTGGGGCGGTCGGCCGTGTCCCACTTGTCTTCCACGCGGGTGAGTAGCTCGGTCACG
>JAGQIY010000014.1 GCA_020430865.1 Myxococcales bacterium | reverse complement strand
GAGAGGGCGGGATAGGTCTGATGGGTCGTCGGGGTATAGCGCAGCCTGGTAGCGCGCCTGCTTCGGGAGCAGGAAGTCGCTGGTTCGAATCCAGCTACCCCGACCACATCAGAGCCCGCCTCCCGAGCGGGTTTTCACCAGACGCCCGGATCGCATGGTCCGGGCGTCTTCGCGTTCTGTGAAGCACTTTGTGAAGCATTTCTGCAGCTCCAGCACAGGCGGCAGTCCGGCGCTGGTTGTGCCACGCTGATCGCACAGTCCGTCGAAGTGGTCCTCGTTGCTGCCCCCCTAGGCCCGGCGGAGCCTGCGCTTGGCCAGAGGAAGCCGGACGCTGATTCCGGAGTTCGGGCCGCCCGGTACGCCAAGCATTGTCCCCATACCGGTGTTGATGCGGAGGTCGTGGAGGAGCTCGGATGCGTCCAGGAGGGTTCCGACGAGCCGGACCGACCGAAACCTGGGATCTCGCGCCTCCTTCGCGCGGTACACCTCAACGTCCTCCCCCCGCTCCAATGCGAGCATGCACTGCGCTCGGATGTAGAGACGGTTGAATTCCCCGTCTGCCAGCTTGGCAGCGGCATCCACGGGCGTTCGACGACCCCGGGCGTCCCGGGGGCGGAGGACGTGTTCGATCGCCTCGGCAAGAGTGGCGTCATCTCCGTGTTGAATGGCTTCCCGCAGGAGATCGGGCCACGCCTCCAGGCCGTCGTAGGTGAGGGTTTTAGGCAGGTAAAGGGTCTCCGAACGGAGATCCAAGTCCAGCTCGGCCTCCATCAGTACACGGGTTTCTTCGGTCAGGTTCTCGTAGTTGAGCGGCATACCGTCTCCTCGCCAGCAATTGCTGGCGGGTGCCGCTTCAAGACCCAGGTGTGCGATCGGTCAGCGATGGCCTCGAACGACTCCCCCCGTGTACTCACAGCGTCCAGTCGTACGTTCGAGAGTGGAGCCTCACGCTCCACACTTGATCCGTACCCGCGCTTCTTGACGCTCGCAGCATTGGGCGTGTCGAACCATCAGTTGTTTCCAGACCGTTGCACCACAGGCACTCATTCGTCGCCCGAGCTGGTCGTCTGTGACCGGAGACTGGATCCTGTCGAGTACCTCGCTGGACGTCCAACCGCCGGCTGGACCCAGGGACGGGAAGTCCTCACCCCTCGGAATCGCTCGCGTCCTGCGGATCCTGTGCCCTTCTGGCCCGCCACGTCGCGAGTCCCACCCCAACAAGTGCGCCAAGTGCGGCAGCGCTGATCAGAACCGCGCCGGCGGCCATGGGGTCGATGCGCGTCGGCTCCACCTTGACCCCCTTCTTCGCAGCGTGCTTCGCGACGTCGTCTGCCGCGCGGACGATCTCCCAGGGTTGAACCCCAAGGGTCTTGGCGACCTGCGCGAGCTGTTCGACGTTGAGGGCCGTCTGACCCCGTTCGATCTTGGACCACGCCGCCTGCTTCAGCCCTGCAGCTTCCGCAAGGTCCGCTTGCGACATCTTCTCGGACTGGTTCTCCCGGAAGTCGGCCAATACTCGGCCGACGATCGCGGGGTAGGTCGCGGCGGGAACAAGGGAAGTCGACGAGGTGGTGGACGGCATCTCACTACTCCGGGTAGTATCCTACTCATGGCGGGAGGCGCGCGTATACGCGTCTTGCTGTCTTCAGCTTAGTCCATCTACCATGGCCAGCAGTGCCATCGCCCAGAGGAAAACCCATGTCCGATCTCATCAAGGCGCTTGCAGTCGTCGCTCTCGGCGGTACCGCCATCGGAGTCGTATATGCGGTTTCGACAAGCCAGAAGCGACAGAGAGTCGAAGCCAGAGTGCGGCGTCTCTACGCCCAGGTCGTGAATGAGCTGGGGCTCACCGACGCGCCCCCGTTGATCTTCGACTCACGCGTGCCGAACGCTGCAAGCGTGAACGCCCAGTGGATCATGGTGAACCCGGACTGGGCCGTTGGTCTCGACTCGGTGCTGCAACAGGCCGGCGCTGGAGCACGTCGGGCTGCCTGGCTGATCATCCTCCTGCACGAGCTTGGCCACCACATCGACGGGCACTCGACCGTCGCGATCGGTGCGTGGTGCAACGCCCGTGCGCCCTGGTGTGAGTGGGATGCAGACGCCTTTGCCGCTCACGGCGCGGTGCGCATGAAGGTGTCACCGGACGAAGCCGCCGCGGTGTTGCTCGCCCTTGGAGACGGTTGCTCGCTCTCCCATGGCTGCTCCCGCGATCGGGTCGCCCGGATCGTGGAGATCATCGACAACGCCTCGAATCCGTTCTTGGCGCACCTGCCGGTCTACAACGGGCTGGCCGCCGCTGGGTTCCCGCTGCTCGGGTAGCTCATTCGTCACCAAGCCCGTCGGGTTCCTCGTGG
>JAGQIY010000184.1 GCA_020430865.1 Myxococcales bacterium | reverse complement strand
CGATTCGTGACCAGTTTTCTCTCGCTGGCCTTCCCGCCGTTCCCCACGCTGGTCCCCAGGCGCAGCCGGGCGCGCCTCTCCCCCCAAATCCCTCGGCCCCAATGGTACGCGCCAAGCGGCGCCAGGATCTCTCACAAAGTCGGTGGCTTGCCGATGCGGTCCAGGGCTAGGCCGTTGCCTGGACGGGGCTTTTTCAGGAACCTGCGGGGGTGCCGGAGCTTCCTGACGTCAGCGTGTACATCGAGCGTTTGAGTGCGCTCCTCGAGGGCGCGGAGCTGAGGGCCTTCCGTTGCCCCAGCCCGTTTTTGGTGCGGACCTTCGAGCCGCCCATGCGTGAGCTCGTGGGCAGGCGCGTGCTGGGATTCCGTCGCCTGGGCAAGCGCATCGTCTGGCGGTTCGAGGGCGATCTGTGGCTCGTGCTGCATCTGATGATCGCAGGGCGCTTGCGCTGGGGGCCAGCCGGGGCGGCCATCCCGAAGAAGCTTGGCCTGGCGGGCTTCGACTTCGAGCAGGGCACTCTGCTGCTCACGGAAGCCGGCACCAAGAAGCGCGCCAGCTTGCACCTCGTGCGTGGCGAGGCGGCGCTGCGAGCCTTCGATAGAGGAGGCGTCGAGCCCCTGGAGATCGATGTCGATGAGTTCCGTGAGGCAATACTTCGGGAGAATCGTACGTTGAAACGCGCGCTGACCGACCCGCGTATCCTGAGCGGCATCGGCAACGCCTACTCTGACGAGATCCTGTTCCACGCCGGTCTCTCGCCGGTGCAGCGCACCGCGCAGCTCAAGACCGAACAGGTCGAAAGGCTGTACGCGTCCGTGCGGTCCACCCTGGAGCTGTGGACCCAGCGCTTGCGAGACGAAGTGGGCGACGGCTTCCCTGACAAGGTCACCGCGTTCCGTGAGGAGATGGCCGTGCACGGTCGCTTCAAGCAACCCTGTCCGGTCTGCGGCACCGCGGTTCAGCGTATTCGTCATGCCGACAACGAAGTGAACTACTGCCCGCGCTGTCAGACCGGCGGCAAATTGCTTGCGGACCGCAGTCTCTCCAGGCTCCTGAAGGCAGACTGGCCGCGCAGTATCGACGAGCTCGAAGACCGCCAAGAGGAGCGGAGCAAGAGCGGCTTGCCCGATCCTCGGGCGACCAAGACCCGCGAGCAGACCCGGAAGAAGGCCGCGAAGACACCAGCAAAGAAGTCCGCCCCAAAACCTGGCGGCGCCTGAGTTTGTGGTATGAGGGTGCGGCGCCGATGCTGAAGAACGTGGCTCTGGTTGCGCTGGGCGGGAGCCTGGGCGCTCTGGCCCGCTGGTCTCTGGGCCTGCTCGTCAGCCACTGGTTCGGCACACGCCTGCCGTGGGCGACCATCACCGTCAACATCCTCGGCTCGCTGCTGTTCGGTGTGGTGTGGGCGGTGACCGAGCCGCGCATGCCTGGCTCGTCCGCGACGCGGTTGATCCTGCTCACGGGCTTCATGGGGGCCTTCACGACGTTCTCGACCTACGCCTTCGAGACGGTGCAGATGCTGCGAGACGGCCAGATCGGTGGCGGGCTGTTCTCGGTGTTGTTGCAGAACGGCGTGGGCTTCGCGGGCATCGTGCTGGGCCTGAGCCTCGGGCGATGGATCGCGGGCTAGCGATTTCGCGCGCGCGAGCGCGGCCTTCTGACATGCTCCCGCGGTGCCCAACCTAGTCGAGATCCCCGAGCACGCGCTCACCCGTTACTCGCTCCGTGTGCGCTTCTGCGAGACCGATCTGATGGCGATCGTGCACCACGCGAACTACCTGGTGTACTTCGAGGCCGCGCGCGTGGAGTACCTGCGCCGCCGCGGCGTGAGCTACGCACAGTGGGCCGAGCAAGAGGGCGTGCACCTCCCGGTGATCTCGGCGCATCTGGACTACAAGCGCACTGCGCGCTTCGATGATGAGCTGCTGGTAGAGACTCGAGTCTCGCTCGTGACGCGGGTCAAGGTCGGCTTCGGCTACCGCATCCTCCACGAAGAAGATTTGGTGTGCAGCGGCGAGACCGTGCTCGCCTGCGTCGACGACAACCACCGTCCCCGGCGTCTGCCAGCCAACGTACTCGAGGTGCTGCTGGCGCCCGAGGTCTCCGAATGATTCCGTGAGGAATTGTGTGCGGGCGCCCGGCGCGCCCTGGCTCAGCGCGGGCTGACCTCGCCGCTCACCAACTTCTGGTGTAGCTCGGCGTCGATCGGGACGTAGCGCTCTCCGTCGAGGTAGTAGAGGGCGTCGCCGTTGACCTGGGTGGGGTCGTACCCCTCCTTGCGGTAGTCGACCTTCTGGTGCTTGAACGTGCCGGTGATGCGCATGCCGTCTTGGACCCGAATGAAGTAGGGGCGCTGATAGCCTGGCAGCTTGTCGATCACGAAGGCCGCGAAGGCGCCGAGATCGAACTGCTCGTCGGTGTTCAGGCTGGCCATCCCCGCGCGGCCATCGGTGCCGGTGACCTGGACGCCGTAGACGTTGCTCTCCAGCACTCCGGGTGCAGCGTTGAGCACCTCGGCGACCTCGTTGGTCGAGACGTTCTCACCCTTCCAGCGAAAGGTGTCGCCAACGCGATCGGCGAACGCGACCCACTTGTCCTCGTTCAGGGTGAGCAGGTCACCCGAGTTGAAGTAGGTGTCGCCGTGCTTCAGCACGTCCGTGATCACCTTCTTCTGCGTTGCCTGATTGTCCACGTAGCCGTCGAAGCGGGTCACGGCGTTGATCTTCCCGAGGAACAGCCCAGTGCCTCCCACCTCGACCTCTTCGCACAGGCCCTGCGCGTTGCGCAGGACCTCGCCGCTCGAGAGATCGCATTTGACGATGATCTGTCCGGGGCGGAGACGCCCCACCATGCCGGGCTTGCCCTCGATGTTGAACATCGGCGCGTTGCCCTCGGTGGCTCCGTAGAACTCGCGCATCACCGGCACACCGAAGCGACTGGTGAAGGCTTCCCAGATGTCCGGACGCAGGCCGTTGCCGGTGCCGCCACGCAGCTGGTGATCGCGATCGCGGCTATTCGGAGGCTGATTCAGCAGGTACCTGCACAGCTCGCCGATGTAGATGAAGTGGGTCGCTCCGAATTTCCGCACGTCATCCCAGAACTGGCTCGCGCTGAACTTGCGGCGCAATGCCAGCGTGCCCGCCGACGTGACGCTGGCCCCGAATCCCGCCCACTGCGCGTTGGAGTGGTAGAGAGGCAGCGTGGCGTAGATCACGTCGTCCGGCGCGGCATCATGGATCGAGCGCCCGAAGAGGTGCGCCGCGAGCAGGAAGCGCTTGTGGGTGACGATGGCCGCCTTGGGCAGTCCAGTCGTGCCCGAGGTGTAGATGTAGCACATGCCGTCGTCAGGCTTGGTCTTGGCGTTGTCGCGCACCTGAATCGCCTTCCCGAGGTCGGCGTTCAGCGTCGCGAAGCCCTGGGCGTCGTCATCGTCGTGCTCCAGCTGCACGAGGACTTCGCTCTCCTTCACGCAGAGCTCGCCCGCGACTTGCCTGAGCTGCAGAGCGTGCTCGCTGCCGCCGATCACCAGCTTCGGGTGGCCGATGTTGATGGCGTGGACGAGCGCGTGCTCGATCAAGTTCGTGTTGATCAGCGCGGAAATAGCGCCGAGGCGACACACGGCGGCCTCGATGAATAGAAAGTCAGGTCGGTTGTCCATCATCAGCGCGACCACGTCGCCCTGCTTGATGCCCTTGCGACGCAGGTAACCGGCGTAGCGCGCGAGGCGGTCCTCGAACTCCTGCCAGGAGTAGCTCTCCTCGAGGTAGCGCAGCGCCGTGTGGTTCCCGAAGCGCTCGGCGTTCCGCGCGATGATGCGCGCGATGTGCCAGTGGCTTCCGGGTAGCACCCGGTGCAAGTGCGGGAGCAGCCTCCCGGTGGCTTCCAGTTCGATCCAAGTCGAGCGCAGACGCTGCTTCAGTCCCATCGATCCTCCGGCTTGAGCCGGCCGAGGATAGGCGTGAAACCTCCCGGTGACAACCGCGGCCGGGTGCGAGAATCAGCTGTTTCGATGGGGTTTGGGGGAGAGGGAGCGACGAGCATTGGCGCCGCCGGTCAGGCGCCACCAGCTGACACGGCGTTCTGGTGCGGCTGCGTCGCGTGGGTGTCCCCGCGCGATGTGCCCTCCGCGCCTTTGAAGAGTTGCGGCTCGGGACCTGCGGTCGGATAAAGACGCTCGTGACCGAGGCTAGTCGGGGTCCTTCAGAGGCTCGAGGGGTGAGTGCGGCGCTGCCCAGCGACGCTGACATCGTGGTGATCGGCGCAGGTTCTGCGGGGGCGGTGATCGCGGCCCGCGCGACGGAGAACTCTGCGCGTCAGGTGCTCTTGCTCGAGGCGGGGCCCGACTACGGTCCAGAGCCGGAGGCGCTCCCCGAAGACCTCAGCAACGGACTCGAGAACTCGATCCACCGCCACGACTGGCACTTCCGCCACCTGCCGCTGAAGAAGCAACGCACGTTTCCATTTCCGCGGGGCAAAGTTGTCGGCGGCTCCAGCGCGGTGAACACCTGCATCGCGCTGCGTGGCCAGCCCTACGACTACGACGAGTGGGCGAGCTTCGGCCTCCCGGAGTGGAGCTTCGAGCGCTGTCTGCCAGCCTTCAAGCGCCTCGAGACCGACCTGGACATCGACGACGAGTGGCACGGCCAGTCAGGGCCGATCCGCGTGCGTCGTCACACCGAGAGCGAGCTCGTGCCTTGGCAGGCTGCCTTCATGGAGTGCTGCGCCGACGTCGGGTTCGAGCGCTGCCACGACCACAACAGTCCGCTGACCACTGGCTACGGGCCACACGTGATGAACAAGATCGACGGCGTGCGTCAGAACGCCGCCACCTGCTACCTCACCCGGGAGGTACGGGCCCGTCCGAACCTGACGGTGTGTGGCGGTGCGCTGGTCCAGCGACTGCTGTTCGAGAACCAGCGCATCAGCGGCGTCGAGCTCCGGTATCGTGGAGAGACGCGGGTCGTGCGCTGCAAGCAGGTGTTGCTCTGCGCCGGAGCCATCCTCACGCCAGCGATTCTACTGCGCTCGGGCGTGGGTCCAGAAGACCAGCTCGCGCGCCTCGGGGTCTCCGAGGTCGCGGTGGTCCCAGCAGTCAACAAGCGCCTGCTCGATCACCCTGGGGCTGCCCTGGTGTTCGTGCCGCGCTACGACTTCTCCAGCATCCGGCACCCGCTCATCCAGACCACGATGCGCTTCACCTCGAAGGGCAGCCCGTGTCCGAACGACATGCAGCTCCAGCCTGGCAGCTTCATTCCGTTTCCTGCCTTCAGCGCGCCGGTCGTGACCATGATGACGTGCATCGGAAAGCCCCGGGGCAGTGGCCGCTTGATCTTCTCCTCGACCGACCCGCTGGAGAAGCCCCGCATCGACTCGAGGCTCCTGGAAGACGG
>JAGQIY010000183.1 GCA_020430865.1 Myxococcales bacterium | reverse complement strand
AGCGAGGAACGCTGTCGGGGCGAGGGTTTGCGGGCGTTCAGGCGCGTCGCCGGGCGTGGTCGTTGTCCCGGGAGAGGCCCTGGCCATCGAGCGCTGGAGAGCGTACTGGGCCCTGGGGAACAGAAGCCGCTGGCGTTCTTGCTGCGGACCCTGCCGCCATGATACTTTCGCGCGCGAAAGCGCCGAGAGCTGCGGGCACACGTGCAACAGGGCTCGGCCCTGGTGAAGCCGAACGAGTGCACGCGACCATGACGAAACCCGAGAACGCCGACGCTTCAACCGAGTGCCCCCCGACCGGGGCAGCGGCTGTCGGTGGGGACGTGTATCGCTGCTGCAAGTCGAGTCCGCCGACGGACGTGGACATGCAGACCCACGAGGAGTCTGGTCGACTGCCCGACGCGGATCCCTGCCTGCGCCGGGCGCTTTCGGTTTTTCGTTCCGAAACGGATGCGCAACATCAGGTGCGCCTGTTTCGACGCTGGCGGAGGAAGTTCGTAGCGAAGGCGGCACTAGACGGTGGCCACGGCAAGTCGATGTTGACGACAGGGCAGCAGCCCACGCACACGAGCTGGTGGCCGGCGGAGGCGCTGGATCCAGCTGCGCGCGCGGCACTGTTCGCGGTGGTGTGCGAGGTGCGGCTATGACGTCATGGCCTCCGCTCGACGCGCTCCAGGTGGTGCAACTCGATGTCCTCGGGGCACTCACGCCTTCCGAGGTGCTTTACGAGTTTGAAGGCCCCTGCATTTTCACGGCCCGGACAGCGCACGGGGCCGCAGTTCTGGCCTACCTATCGGAAGACCTGGAGGACGAGCAGCGTCTGCGCTACATCGTCGCGACCACGTCCGAGGGGACTGTCGACGAACTCAAGCATGGCGTGATTTCCGTGCGCGAGGCCCTCGACCGCGGGTCACTCTGGGTGGTTGACTTCGACTACGGGTACCGCCCCGTGCGGGCGTTCTCGGTTCGCAGCGAGCAACTGCCAGAGGATGCCATGCCCCTTCGCGGCACCATGCTCTGGTCCTCGCTTGAGCCCGCGCTGACGGTGAGGCTCGAGGGGAGCGAAATCCAGGAAGGTCGGATCCCGGCGGCTGCGTTCACTCAGGCGGCGGAGATCGCCGGCAAGGCTCTCAAGCCCTTGTTCGAGTGGGCGGCGCGCGGCCTTCGACAAGACACGAGCGGTCGTCCTCCTGAATGGCTCCGCGACCTCTATGCGATGCCCGCCCAACGGTTCGCATTCGGAAGCCTCGAAGTGGCGTTCGGTCAGGTCCGTCTCAGTGCGGAATCGCAGTCGACGTTGCCCTTCGACCACGAGCGCTTGCCCACGCCGCACGAGATCCAGGAAACGGGCTGGTCGGCTCTACGGGAGGGGCTTGCATGGGCGGTTTCTCAAGACTCAGTCCCGTCCGGCGAGGGCGATGAGGAGAAGTGGCTCGCGATACTTGAGTCGATGAGGCGGCTCGCCCCAGCGTCTACTGGACCGGTATCCGCGATCGAGGTGTGGGGCTCCATCATCGGGGTCCAGGATCGCCGAGTGAGACTGGATAGGAACTCCACCAAGCGAATCCGAACGGCACTAACGGAGCTGAAGAAGCGCCACGAGGTTCAGTTGCGCGTGTTCACCGGGCGCGTGCGCGACTTGGACCTCGACAAGCTCACGCTCATCTTGCGCGATGTCGTTGGCGAGGAGGGGGATGTCCAACTCGCGCTGGACGACGAGCGACTGCTTGAGACGGCCCGCGAGGCCCACTACCAGGAACTCGAGGTGAATGTAGCGGCCCGAAGCGAGGACAAGAAGCTCTGGTCCGCTACAGAAATTGAGTTCGTCGGGACCGAAGCGCCTAGCAGTGAAAGCACCGACCAGTAGAGGTCAGCGTCCACCTGTCAGCGGCCGCAGCAGCGCCCAGCGCAGGCCCTCGGGTGGGCGGAACCAGTAGCGCTTCGCCTCCGGCGTGTCGCCGCGGAGCAGCTCGGTGGAGCGCCACTCGTAGCGGCTCAGCTT
>JAGQIY010000182.1 GCA_020430865.1 Myxococcales bacterium | reverse complement strand
GGGACTCACAGGACCCACGGCGTGGGCCGCGTCGAGGAATCGGCGCTCGACCCGCATCTTGCGCGGGATGGCGAGGCCGAAGACCTTCTCCGTCCCTTGCGCGAGCTCACCCTTGGCGAGGTGATCGATGGGATGGGGCGCGCTGCTGGCGCTGGCTGCGGCCGGGGCCGCGTTCTCCTGGCTGCCGTTGCAAGCGCAGCAGGCCAGGGCGAGCACCCAAGCGTAGCGTGAGTCTTCACGCGTCATGCAGGATCAGTCTCCCACGGCGATTTGGTTGCTGGCAAACCCGGGCTACAGGCCCTCGACCAGCGCGGCCCAGGAGTCGATGGTCGCGATGGCGGGAGGCGCTGGAAGGTCGAAGCTGAGGGTCTTCGTCTTGCCGCCGCCGATCGCGGTGCCGCCGGCGCCAGTGTGCATCACGAGCTGGAACTTGCCTGGGTTCACCCGGCTCACCGAGCGGTGCGCACCGCTGCCGAGGTAAGGATCGCTGAAGCCGGTGTCGACCTCGTTGCAGGTCGGGAGCTGCGCCACGCCGACACCGAAGATGGTCGAGCCGTTGTCGATCAGCGTGCTCGTGGAGGCGCTGATGTACTGCACGAAGGTCGGCGCCGTTGCGTTCGGATCCTCTGGCAGCCGCGGGCTTCCGCCGTCGCCGAGGTTGGTGTCGGTCTTCGGGATCAAGTAGTCGACGCCCCACACGCGGCTGTCGCCGGCGTTGCACACCTGGCTCGCGCTGGTCTCCGGCTGGAAGGTGGAATAGAAGAGCGCCCCGTTGAACAGTGAGATCGGACCGGCGACCCGCTCGCCGTTGTCGAGGCGCGTGAACCAGTTGGCCTTGGAGCCCAGGACCTTGCCGTTGGTGCTGACCGTTTCCGTGAGGGACCAGACGAAGTTGGTCTGGTTGGCGGCGGTGAAGGTCTCCTGATCACCCGTGGAGAAGGCGATGGTCAGCTGACCCAGCCCGTCGACGCTGAGCACCGGAGGCGTCACGATGGGCTGGCCCGAGGCGGCACTGAAGCTCAGGCTGGTGGGGTAGGCGTCCCAGAAGAGATCCATCTCCCAGTCCGCTGGGTTGGTGGAGGAGGTGTTGACCCGCCACAGCGAACCGTCGCGGTCTCCGACGAAGATGCGATCCGCGACCGTGCCCGTGTCGCCGGGGTAGGCGACCGGCTGGCCGGTGATCGGTGATTCGATGTCGGTCTCCGTCGTGCGTGCCGCGAGGTTGCCGGGCACCAGGCCCGCCGGGCGGAACGTGCGAATCACCTCGCCCGTGTCGAGGCGCACGATGGTCAAAGAGCGGGCGGAGTCCGCGCCGCTGTCATAGCAACGCACGGCGCCTCGGGCTGGATACGCCGAGTTCGGGGTCGCGATGGTCCGGGTGCAGTTCGTGCCCAGGCGCTGCCCACCGTCTCCACCAGGGAGCACGGCGACCGCGACTTCCTTCGCCGGATCGCCGAAGAACAGCGTCGTGATCAGCGGAGTCGGCGTCGAGGGACCGAACAGCGGGTCGCCGGCGTCCGTCGTCGTCAGCTGCCAGAGGAACTTCGGGCCCTTGCTACCCGAGGAGTTGGGCTTCGGATCCGTCACGTCGAGGGCGAAATACCCACCGCGGGTGCTGGCGGAGCCGAAGCTCTGGATCAGGATCGTGCGCCAGCGGCCAGCGCCGTCCTGGGCGTCCGCGGCGCTACGCTCGAGCTTGAAGGTGGATCCATTGGCCGTGGCCACGACGTCGCGAATCACCGGCACGCCGTCTAGCAGCTGCTTGTGCAGCCCGGGGTACTGGGTCTTCATCCCCGTCAGCACCGCCGGCGGCACGAAGGCCCACAGCTCGTTGTTTCCGACGGGATTCGACGTGCCCGCGCCCACGTTCATGTCGAAGGCGTGGAGGAAGCCATCGTTGGTCGAGGTGTAGAGCACCAGTGGGCGATCGATCTGCTCGATCGCGAAGGCGTCGTAGGACTCGTCTCGTACGATGTCCGAGGGGCTCCCCACGACGCGCGGCGTCGAGTGATAGATGTCGCCGATCAGGTTGCAGGTGGTGCCGCTGCAGCGGTTGTAGATGGTGCCGTTGGGCAGCCCCACGGTCCATTTCAGGATGCGGTCCCGGCACTGGGTCGCGGTGCTGGCGCCGACGCAGTCTCCCGCCGTGATCGACGCTGCCGCTGCTGGTGTTGCGGTCACGAACGCCGAGGCGTCGCCGCTGTACTGCGTGCCACTGTACACGCCGACGCCGTCGTCGATGGTGAGGGGACGAATGGAACGATCGGAGAGGATCCCGCTGCTCCCGTTGGTGCCGAGCACCGAGTAGAACTTGCGACCGTTGGGGTTGTCGTTGACGTTCTTGACGAAGTCATCACCCTTCGCCGGATCGATAGCCTCGAGCTCGGGCTCGATGGGATCCGATGGGTTGGACGGCGTCTTGCAGACGATGCGTTGCCGCTCGCGCACGGCCGACCAGGTGTCGAACTGCTTCGGGGTGAACGACGTCAGCACGCGGTAGGAACCTGCGAAGCCGTTGCGCACGTCGCCGGTGCCCGCGAACACGGGCAGCGTGCGGCTGGTGGTCGGCACGAGCTGCGAGAGGATGTTCGAGAGCGCTTGACGGAGCTCGTCGCGGTTGGTTGGGAAGTAAGCCCGATCCGTGCCGCCGTTGTAGGCGATGCGGCTCAGCGTGCAGCACGCCTGGAGCTCGCGATTGGTGGCGTTGGCCGGGTTCGAGCACAGCGTCTGGTCCGCGGCCTGGGCGAGATCGAGGTCGGAGCAGTCCAACGTCGTGCCTCCGACGTTGACCGAATTGACTGCGAAGCCGATCACGAACACCGGCGTGCCGTCGGCGTCGAATTGCTTGGCGATGTCCTCGGAGCGCTCGTAGGGGCAGTGACCGCCGCTCTCGCAGAACGGGCGCAGATCGAGGTTCGGCTCACCGTCGGTGAGCAGCACGATCACGTTCTTGCGGCAGCCCTGATCGACGAACGGGTCGCTGCGGGGGCCGAAGTCCTGGCTGGTGTCCAGCGGGTCCTGCGAGGTGTCCAGGTTGAAGAAGGCGTAGGCGTCACTGAGCATGCCCGCGATGGGCGTTGCGCCGTACGGCCGGGTCGTCAGCAACACGTTCTGGATCCAGTCGGCGCGCGTCTGGAGATCGCTCTGGGTCGCGTTGGGGGAACCGAACGCCACCATGCGTCCCTCCCAGGGCGGCGCTGCGGCGTTGCGCGCGCCGACCTCCTGGACATAGTCGCCGGTGGTGCAGCCGGCGGGATGCCCGGCCTTCGCGCCGCCCACGTAGTAGCTCCAGGTGCCCCGCATTCCCGAGGGGAAATTCGCCGTGCTGCCGGCGACTCCGGTGCCGTCGTCCGTGTGCGTGTCGAAGGTCATCAGACCGAAGCGCACTCGGCCTCGGAAGGTGTCGAGCAAGCCATCATTGGCCTGCTGGAAGGTCGTACAGGCCGTCGTGCTGTTGTAGGTGTGAAACTTCAGCCAGTCGGTGGGGTAGGAGTAGGGGGCAGTCTGCAGCGCGGTGAGGGAGGCTGGGTTCGGCCCCGGAGTGCAGGTCCCGCTCAGGATGCGATGGTAGGGGTTGGTGTACTGGTAGTCGTAGATCTGCGGCAGCCCAGGCAGGCGATATTCGTCGGCGAAGGCGGACGAGCTGCGGCTCTGGGCGTAGCAGCGGTAGTTCTGTACGGAACCCGTCATCACCTCGACCAGATCGGTCCAGCGGCTCTTCTGACTGTTGCTGCCAGTGGGGTTGCACGTCGGGAACGTGGTGGAGGAAGCGAGGTACTCCATCGACCCCGAGGTATCCACGAGGAACATCACGTTGGGCAGCGGCGGGTTGACGTCGACCTGCGCCTGGACCGGCGCCGCGAGCGTCAGCGTGACTCCGCCGCACACGAGCGCCCCAAGCCAGCCCAGGCTGCGGCGCTGGGATCGCGATCGCACGGAGGATGCTGGCTGCTTCGCTGTTGCTGTGTCGGTCATGGCTGCCTCTGCATCATTTGCTGATCAAGGTGACGACGTGAGATCGGACGTACGCGGACCCGGCGGAGCGAGAGCTCGACGCGTCACAGGTGGTTCCGGCCGTGTAGGGACGAATCGCGCCCTGGGAGGTGAGGGTGATGCGCACCATCTGGAACGACTGGTTCTGGCCATCCACCTGGAAGCCTGGCACCGCGCCGCCCGAGGTCTCGTCGGTGAGCTCGACCACGAAGTTCCCGAGCATCTGGGTGTCCGTGGCTCCGGGAGGGCCCAGGGAGCCCGGGTCGGTCACCGTTGGCGAGTCGAGGAGCGGCGCGCCGAGGGCCGCGGAGACCTCGGGCATGAACCACTTGTAGCAGCTCGGGCGCTGGCCCGAGGGCAGCACGAGGTCCTTCGTGGCCTGGCAGGTGTCGATGCCCTGGCGCATCTCGTTGAGCGCCGCGCTGCCTTCACCGTTCGCCAGCCGTGTCGTTGCCCCGCGGATCCCATACTCGGCGATGTACTCGGTCTGCACCGCCTGGCGATCGTAGCCGCTGGCGACGTCCACGAGGCTCGCGGAGCGAGCTGCGAAGATGCCGATGGCCGTCAGTAGCGTGATGACTAGCACCACGATGAACAGCGCCGCGCCGCGCTCGTCAGCTCGACGGCGTGTGAGACTCGTCGGTCGAGGCTGCTTCACCACGTCACCCCCAGTTGGTTCGGCAAGGAGATGTCTGCCTGGAGCGTGCGCACGCGGGCCCAGCGCTGGTCCGCCGCCGGCACGCCGGGGTTGAGGGCGATGCGGTAGAGCTCGCCGAGCCCATTCGGATCCGCCTGTCCGCGCCGGTCCGCCTCTCGCGAGCGCACGCTGAGCCGGGTGCGAACCACGCGGATACGCTGGGGGTTCGCGCTGGTCAGATCGGCGCCCGCCAGCGCGATGCGGTTGTCGTTCATGAGCTGGCCCTGATCCGACGTGACGCTGATGCCGCGCACGGTGAACTCCAGATCCACCGCCAGCTCGGAGACGATCTCTAGTGTGTTCTCGATCTCGTTGCCCGCCGTGTCGATCTCGTAGCGCACCAGCTCGACCCGGGAGTCGTCCCCGAGCACGGCGGCGTTGGTGTCAGCGAAGAGCGCGGCGTGCTGGGCGTCCCCGGTCATGTCCCGCAGCTCGTAGCGCACGAAGTTCACCACGTTGGCGCGGGCGCCGGTCTCGAGGCCCTTGAAGCCGCACTGCTGGCTGCGCGCCTGACGGAGGATCAGCTGCGGCGCCTGCGTCAGGCTGACCACCGGCTGCCCCGCGTTGAAGCTGGTCGCCGAGATGGTTCCGTACTGCTGCTTCCCGGACTCGTCGATGATGCGCAGGGCGCGCCCCGCTTGAAACACGGAGTCCAGGTTCGCCGTGCCGAGGCGCGCCATGGGCCCGGTGAGCACCTGCAGGTAGACGTCGTAGCCCGCGCCGGTCTGCTGGATCTGGCGGATGGGGTATTCGTCGCCGGACACATAGGAGCCGGCGAGGGTGATCTGATCGGGCTTGATGTTGCCGTTGGTGCCAGTGTCGAGCACCGGGTGCCCAGTCAGGAAGTCGGGGGTGATCTGGATCGCCGCCAGGTTCCGGAGCTGCGCGGGCCAGCTGGCGTCGCTCGCAGGCTGACCGCAGACGTTGGGGTCCCGCTGCACGTTGGGCGTCGCCAGGAAGCCGGCGCGACTGATGTCCGTCTTCAGGCGCTCGAAGCCCACGATGCCG
>JAGQIY010000181.1 GCA_020430865.1 Myxococcales bacterium | reverse complement strand
TTCAGCCAGCGGCGCACGTACTCCTTGTCGAAGCTCTCGGGGTTCTCCCCCGCCTCCATGCGCTCGGTGTAGGTCTTCTGGTACCAGAAGCGCGAAGAGTCGGGCGTGTGGATCTCGTCGATCACGACGATGCGGCCGTCCTTCGTGCGTCCAAACTCGTACTTCGTATCCACGAGGATCAAACCGCGGTCGGCGCAGGTCTTCTGACCGAACGCGAACAGCTCGGCCGCCATCTTCGCGGCGGTGTCGAAGTCGCTCTCGGGCATGCCCGTCAGCTTCAAGATCTCCTCGCGAGAAGCCGAGACGTCGTGGTCCCCGTGCGCTGCCTTGGTGCTGGGCGTCAGGATGGGATGCGGCAGCTTCTGGTGCTTCTTCATGCCCTCGGGCAGGTCGTGTCCACAGAACTGCCGCTCACCGCGCTCGTAGTGGACCCAGATGCTGGTGCTGGTGGTGCCCGTCAGGTAGGCGCGCATCACCATCTCGACCGGCAACAGCTCGCACTCGTGAGCGACCATCACGTTGGGGTCGGGCACGCTGATCACGTGGTTGTCTGCGATGTGCTTCGTCTGCTCGAACCACCACGCCGCGATCCAGTTCAGGACTTGCCCCTTCAGAGGCAGTGTCCCTAGCACCCGATCGAAGGCGCTGATGCGGTCGGTGACCACGATGTAGCGCTTGCCATCGTCGGAGCTGTAGTTGTCCCGAACCTTGCCCTCGTACTTCTTCCCGAGCGAATCCAGATCGCTTTTCAGGAGGGGGTGAGAGAGCGCCTGTCGAATCGTTTCGTCGCTGACCAAGGGGCCGCGACCCTATCGAGGTTTGCGTCGCCATTCAATGCGTCCCGCGCATCGATTGCGCGATTCGCCGCCCCGCTCGACGACTGACGTTCCACTCCGGGGCGCCACTGGAGCGCGCCTCCCCCCCAACCCTCCAAGATCCCGCAAGATACTGCTCGGCGCCCGAACCGAGACGCGGAGTTGGTACCCTGCGCGCCATGGCGAATACCTGGGTGCTGGTGATCAACTGTGGCAGCTCGTCGATCAAGCTCGACGTATTGGACCCGACGAGCGGTGAACGGGCGACCCGCGATGGCGTGCGCCTCAACGGCAAGGTCGAGCGGGTCGGGAAGGCGGGATGCCGCTTCGTCCAGGGATCTCACGAGCTGGACCTCGACTCCGCCGATCATACGGACGCGCTGCAGCGTGTGCTGCCCACGTTCCTCGAGGGCGTCCGGGTGGCGGCAGTCGGACACCGCGTCGTGCACGGGGGAGCGCGCTTCGACAGCGCCGTGCGCATCGACGAGAGCGTGGAGCAGGCCATCGAGGAGCTCGCCAAGCTCGCGCCGCTACACAACCCGCCGAACCTCGCTGGCATCCGCGCGGCAAGACGACTGCTGGCCGACCTGCCGCACGTCGCGGTCTTCGACACCGCCTTCCACGGCACCCTGCCGACCCGCGCGCGAGAGTACGCCCTCCCGGCAAAGCTGCGAGAAGAGCACGGGATTCGGCGCTATGGCTTCCACGGACCGAGCCACCGCTGGGTGGCGAGCAGCGCCGCCGCTCACCTGAACAGCGACCTGCGCGATCTGCGACTCATCACCTGCCATCTCGGCAATGGCGCCAGCGTGTGCGCGGTCGAGTATGGTCGCAGCATCGACACCAGCATGGGCATGACGCCCCTCGAAGGTCTGGTGATGGGAACTCGCTCCGGCGACGTCGACCCCGGCGTGCTGCTGGAGCTGCTGCGCCAAGGCAAGAGCGTGGACGGGCTGGATGACCTGCTGAACCGTCAGTCGGGCCTCGCGGGACTCAGCGGCGTCGGTAACGACCTGCGGGACATCGAGGCGCGCGCCGCGGAAGGCGACGAGGCCTGCCGCCTGGCGCTGCAGGTCTTCACCCACCGCCTGCGCAAGTACATCGGCGCCTATGCGGCGGTGCTCGGAGGTGTCGACGCGATCGTGTTCACGGGGGGCATCGGAGAAAATTCCGCGCTGATCCGTCACCGCACGCTGCAGCGACTGGAGTTCCTGGGCGCGCGGCTGGACGAGGACCGAAATCGCGACGCGGCGCTCACCCCAGAGGCGCCGGTAGCCGAGATCCACGAGGCACACAGCCGCACACGGCTGCTCGTGGTGGCGACCGATGAAGCCCGCGCCATCGCCCAGGATGCGGCACACCTGGCGAAGCTCGATGATCAGGTGGAGCGCGGCCTGAGCATCCCGATCGCCATTTCCGCGCGGCACATCCACTTGACGGACGACGCCGTGACCACGCTGTTTGGCGAAGGCCATCGACTGACCCCTCGCAAGGACCTCAGCCAGCCAGGACAGTACGCGTGTGAAGAGACGCTGACCGTCGTGGGGCCAAAGGGGCGCCTCGAGCGTGTACGGGTGCTCGGCCCGACGCGAGGCAAGAACCAGGTCGAGGTCTCGCGCACCGACGAGTTCAAGCTCGGCGTCGACGCGCCAGTGCGCGACTCTGGCGACACCAAGGACAGCCCCGGGGTGACGCTGATCGGTCCCGAGGGTAGCCTGACCCTCGACAGCGGCCTGATCTGCGCTCGGCGCCACATCCACATGACCCCGGCGGACGCAGAGCGCTTCGGAGTGCGGAACAAGGACGTCGTCGAGGTCGCCATCGACTCCGACGGACGCGACCTGGTGTTCGGTGACGTCCTGATCCGTGTGAGCGATAAATACCGCCTGGAAATGCACATCGACACCGACGAGGGCAACGCTGCGGAGATCACGCCGGGCATGGGCGCGGCCATGCTGCCAGACAACGAGACCTTCCAGGACGGCATGCTGATCCCGACCAAGGGCACCGCACGCCTGCGCCGACGTAGCACACGCTTCGACTGACCGACCTCTGGTTTCCCAAGCAGCGCGCCCGGTCCTCCGAAGTCGTTCGGAAACAATCTCGTGGCGGACGCAGCAAGGTCCGAGGGCGTTTGCTCATGGAATGCCCGCACCGGGTACTCCGATGTAGGGCGCGACGGCTGCAGCTGACGCGATTCGTCGCGGCTGACGCTTCGAGGTGAGATCAATCGAGCGCCCGCTGCTAGACTCCCCGAGCCGCCTTGCGTCGCTTCTTCAGTCAGCACTTCCCACACATGAACCCACTGCCTCGCGCCTCCGCACGCCGACACCGCCTCCCCAAGCTGATCACGCTGGCCACACTACTGCTCGGACTGAGCCCCTTCGCTGGGTGTTCGGCGTCGAGCTCCGACCCGTCGGCGAGCGCCGGCTCGGGAGGGACTGCGGGCAGCGCGGGCAGCGGGGGAAACGGCGGAGACGCTGGTTTTGGCGGTGTGCTGGATGGTGGAGGTAGTGACGCCGAGCTGCCTGGCTGCGCGACGGAGTCCTACGCCGGCGACGTCATCCCCCTCGATATCTACGTTCTGCTCGATCGCTCCGATAGCATGCTGGACGCCGACGTGAACGGCCTGCAGCGCTGGAGCGCGATCACTCAGGCGATCAAGAACTTCGTGGATCTCCAGGGCAACGCCGGCATCGGGCTCGGTCTCGGATATTTCCCGGTGGCAATGTCCAAGCCGCTACCCAGCGCCTGCAACACCGCCGACGACTGCTTCCCCTACACCGCGCAGTGCGTGCCGATCACGGGCTGCTGCTACGGGAATCTGTGCAACGAGAAGCCCACCAGCTCCTGCCTGGCGAGCGACTACTCCACGCCGGCGATCGCGGTTCAGGCGCTGCCAGGCGTCGGCGCGCTGGTCAAGCAGTCCATCGACGCCACCACGCCCGAGGGCGGCACCCCGATGGGCCCCGCGCTCGAGGGAGCGATCGACTACGCGCAGACCTGGGCCGCGGCCCATCCGGATCACTTGACCGCCGTGGTGCTCGCCACCGATGGCGCACCGTCGGGCTGCAACCCCGAGGGGACGGCGGTGGTCGCGGCGCGCGCCGAAGAGGGCAAGAACCAGAACCCCTCGGTGCTGACCTTCGTGATTGGCCTGGGTGAGCAACTCTCGACCCTGAACTCGATCGCGCTCGCGGGCGGTACCAAGGAAGCGACCCTGGTGGACTCCGGGGTGAACGCTGGACAGCAGTTCCTCGACGCCTTGAACAAGATCCGGGGGGATCTCCAGTGCACCTACACCATCCCCACGCCGAAGGAAGGTGAGGTGGACCCGAGCAAGGTGAACGTGAGCTTCACCCAGGCAGGGATACGGGAGTTCGTGCCGCGCGTCGAAGGCGCAGCCAACTGCGGCCTCGGGGACACCGCGGGCTGGTACTACGACACCCCGACGAACCCGAGCCGTATCACCCTGTGCAAGCAGTCCTGCGCCGCTGTTCAGGGCGGCGGGGTGGTCGTCGACGTGGTCCTCGGCTGTGAGACGGTGGTGAAGTAGGCAGCGCCGCCCTCCGCGGGCGCCCGACGCCTGGCGACGCGCGGATTTCGCGGGCTCTGCCGCTCAAGTACGCGGGCGCACCTGCCGTTAGGTCTCTCGTGAACGCTTCCAGCCCGGTGCACCCGCAACGCATTCTGGTGGTCGACGACGTGGAGATGTCCCGCCGGGTCGTCGCGCGCATGCTCAGTCACGCGGGCTACGAACCGATCTGCGTGCACAGCGGACTGACCGCGCTCGCGTGCCTGGAGCGGGCCCACTTCGACGCCATGGTGCTCGACCTGAAGATGCCTGGCATGGATGGCTGGCAGGTGCTCGACGCCGTCCGGAGGCTCAGCCCCCAGCTCCCGGTGGTGGTTCACAGCGCCCACGAGATGACGGATCCGACCTTCTCGCGAGAGCGGGTCTGCTTCCTGCGCAAGCCGTACCGCCCCGTGGACCTCCAGTCAGCCCTGACGAGCGTGCTGTGACCGACGAAGCGTTCAAGCAGCAGCTGCTCAGCCTGGCCCATCGGCTCGGGAACTGCTTGCTGGTGGTCCAAGGCAACACGGCGCTGCTACGCCAGAGCCCCGCAGACGTGAAGCAGGTCGTGGAGCTGTCTGGCGACGTTCAGGACGCCTCGGAGCAAGCCAGCCAGCTGGTCGCCGAGCTCCAGCGCCTCGCGCGAGCGCACGCGAGCGACCCCAGCGAGGTCGTCAGCGGCACCCACAAGGTCGCCTGAGGCGAGTCAGGCTCGGCGCGCGACCACCAGGCGCTCCCAAAGGCGCACACGTAGCCTCGAATCCGGCCAGTGGCGACGGGCCCAGTCGTTGGCGTCGGTGTCCGAGAGCACGCTGAACCCCCGACGCTCGAGGCGATCCTTCACCTCGGCCTGACTCAGGCTGCCCAGGATTGGCTCGCCGATTTGCCGCGCGGATATCAATCCAGCGCGACGCACGAGGCCTCGCTCTGGGGTGACGTAGGTCATGCACAGGGTGCTCCCCGGAGCGCTGTAGAGCGCCACCGCGTCGAGCGTCGCGTCGATCGCACCAGGCGTCAGGTACATCGTCACGCCCTCCCAGACCCAGAAGCTCTTGCGCTGGGTGGAGAAGCCGGCTCCACCCAGCACCTCGCCGATGGACTGGCGCTCGAAGTCGATGCTGCAGAACTCCACCGACTTCGCCAGGGGCTCCAGGGAGCCGACGCGGCGTTGCTTGTAGGCCTGAGTCGCTGGGTGGTCGAGCTCGTAGACGGCGCACTCTGCCAGCTCGGGCAGGCGAAACGCCCGCGCGTCCAGGCCAGCACCCAGCAACACGAGCTGCTCACAACCGCTGGCTGCCTCACTGCGCAGCTCGGCGTCGATGGCCGCGGTGCGGAGCGGCACTCCATAGGAGAGACCGAAGCTCGCGCTCCCCAGGGCGTGGTGCACGAGCCGCGCAAGGCCAGGTCGCCCCACCGCCCGCACCAGAAGGGTCAGGGGGAGAGGGAGCAGGCTCGAGGCAACCGGGTCACTGGCAACGTCCAGATCCGCAGGTGTCTCACTGTAGAAGGCGCGCATCGCGGCCACCAGATCACTGGTGAAGCTTCGGTGTTGGTCTCGCACGAGACGGACACTCTACCCGATCCTCGCCAAGGCTCGTCAGCGAGAGGTCCTAACGCTGTGCGGCATGTCCGGGCCCCAGCGCGGGCGCCTGGCGGTCCGCCGCCGCGCTCCCTCGCCAAGCCCGCTTTTCGGGGGTGGTGACACGCGACCCTAGGCGATACATGTCCATCGCTATGACTCGAGAGGTTTACGTCGTCAGCGCCGTGCGCACCCCCATTGGCTCCTACCTCGGCTCGCTGAGCGGCCTGAGCGCGCCCGCGCTCGGCAGCGCGGCAATCGCCTCCGCCCTCGAGCGCGCAAGGCTCGCGCCCGAGCAAGTCGAAGAGGTCTTCATGGGGAATGTCCTTTCCGCAGGGATTGGTCAGGCGCCCGCGCGACAGGCTTCGCTCGGCGCCAAGATCCCCAACACCGTGCCGTGCACGACGGTGAGCAAGGTCTGCGGCTCTGGTCTCCAGGCGGTGGTCTTCGGAGCAAAGACGGTGCTGCTCGGCGACGCCGACATCGTGGTCGCAGGGGGCATGGAGTCGATGAGCAACGTGCCCTACTACCTGGACAAGGCACGTCAGGGCTACCGCATGGGAGACGGCAAGCTGGTCGACGGCATGATCCTCGACGGTCTCTTGGATCCCTACAACAATTATCACATGGGAAATGCCGG
>JAGQIY010000180.1 GCA_020430865.1 Myxococcales bacterium | reverse complement strand
TCAACCGCTATCGGGACAGCACGCAATGGGCCAAGCTGATCGCGACGGTGGAAGACAACGCCGGCACGACCTGCGCGGAGCGCTTCGCCCAGCAAGACTATCAGAACCAGACTAATCCACCCGGAAACCCAACCGGTCTGCTTCCAAACAGCGAGGGCAGGACGCCGACTTGGTCCGATGTGCTCCTCGCCAGCTACTTGGATGCGGCAAGCCAGTACTCCCAAGCCATCGAGCCGACCGCGAAGGCCATGCAGGCTGCCGCGCAAGTCCAAATCGACGCGGGCAACGCTGCTCCCGACGAGGCCGCGACGGCGTGGAACGGCCAGGTGAACTCCGCCGCGGCCGTCGCTCGGCTGCTAACGGTCGGAAAGATGGAGAACACTGTCACCGAGGAGATGGGCCTCCAGCAGACGATGGCGCTCGACCAGTGTGGCGCCAGCAACGATGGCTCCCGCATCGGGCCAACGGGGGTTCCGGTGTGCCCGCCTATCTCAGGCAACGAAGGCACGCGGAGCGCGATCAAGTTGTTGCGCGGGTATCGTATCGCGCCAACACCTCAGGCAGCCGACCAGCTGGTCCAGATCTACAACTTCCACGTACTCCAGGGACAGCCATCGGGCGCACCGCCGCTCTCCCCCACAGAAGCGTTCGGTCAGCTGGGTGTCACCTCAGAAGACGTCGGACTCGCCGCGGAGTACCTGTGCGCCGAGGCCGCCAACCTCGGAAACTTCATCACCACGACAGCGCGCCCGGAGCCAGAGCTCGCGGGCATCCCGCAAGCGCTGGGCACCCAGGGTTCGACAGAGCCACTCTCTGCGGCAGTCCTTGCGGGGAACTTCCTCGGCGCTGCGGGCACCGCGGTGACGTCCAACCCCGACAGCTACGAGTACTCGCAGACCGGCGCCATTCGTGGTCTCGACGCCGTGCAGCGGATCGGACATCAGCTCGACGCGACGCTCTATGGTGCGCCACCTGGCGGGCCGTCGCTCGTTGACGCCGACCTCTACAACTCGCTACAGACCTTCCAGCAGGGTCTCAAGGTCGACTTAGGCGGCAGGCGCCTGGAGTTCGGCATCGGTTTCCGTGCAGATTTGAACGTCGACCGCGTTGAGGTGAAGGTCCACGGCGTGCCCGTGGTCGATGGAGCGCCCGGCGAGGAGTACTGGCTCGTTCAGGGGCTCGACGGCCTGAAGTGTGTCATCGACACCAAGATCGACGAGGCGCCGTGCGATCCGGACGACTACATCCTGAAGCTCAACCCGGGCGCCTCATTCGCGGCGGATCCAGTGCACTCCGATCTCGACGGCCAGACCCTGACGCGGGTCATCACCACGGTTCCTCAGCCAGACAACCCGACCAGTGGGATCCGCGTCGATGAGGTGCTCTACGTGCTCAAGGTCGTCAACGGGCGCGCGTTCGCGTTCGGCGGCGTGCTCCCAACTCCTGGCAGCCTCGCGCTTGGAGGAACGGAATGGACCCGGCGGGTCATCGCGCCCGCGGGCGGCTCCTACGAAGAGGTGCTGCAGAACG
>JAGQIY010000179.1 GCA_020430865.1 Myxococcales bacterium | reverse complement strand
GACTTCGGACAGCAGTCGCTGGTTCAGCCATGCTAGTCTGGGCTTCGTGGGTCGGCTGATGCAGCGCGCTTCGACGCTCTCGTTCGGGGTGATCGGGCTGTGCCTTGCCGGATCCGCGCGGGCTCAGTCGGCCGGGCAGGACCTCGGCTGGTCGCCACCGCAGGTGCAGCTGGGCCCGGTGCGAGAGCGCGAGGCTGAGCGCGATGAAGCCGCGTATGCGGGCCCCTGGAAGCTCGAGCGGCGCTGGTACGGCTGGCAAACCCTCACCCTCGACGCCGCCACCGTCGCCGTGAGCCTGCTCGCGAACAGCGAGTATGCATTTCTGGGTGGATACTGGGGCGCGTCGCCGCTCCTGCACCTGGCTCACGGCAACGCGGGGCACGCGGTCGGGAGCCTCGGCTTGCGCATCGGGCTTCCTCTGCTGGGGATCGGCATGGGCAAGGGCGTCGGTGCAGACGGCGAGAGCGGCGACCCCGGGATCTTCCTGGGAGCGCTGCTCGGCGCCGCAGTTGGCGCCGTGGTGGACGCGGCGTGGCTCGGCTGGGAGGACGTGCGCGTCCCAGCTCCGGCCACGACGCCTGCGGGGGCCTCTCCAGCAGCGTCCTCGAGGGCGAAGTCGCCGGTCGTCTCTCCTGGCTGGCGCGCGGAGGTGAGCGGCTGGGGAGCCTGGGTCCCAGCGACCAGCGACGCCGAGCACGGTGGCGAGCTACGCCACGCCCATGGTCTGCGCATGGGAGCCGGCTACGCGTCGATGTCGTTCGGCTTCGAGTACTCGCTCTATCGCCTGGGGCGCAGCGGCTACACCGCCGAGTTCGACATGTACTTCCCCTACGTCGGCGTGAGCTTCGACCTGGGAGGCTCCGTCCGCGCCGGCCTCGAGGCAGCGCTCGGCTTCGGTCGCGCCGAGTTCAGCGACGAGAGCCCCGCCGCGCTGCGCGGTCGCGCGAGCCTCACTTACGTCGACAAGGCCTTCGGAGCCGGTCCCTTCGTGGGCTACGCCCACAACCTCGCCAGCGGCGTTCAGGGCGAGTCGCCGACTCGGTTCGGCATGGAGCTCGGCGGCAGCCTGAGCGTCTGGGTGTGGTGAGGGCGTAGCCACACGCGACGAGCTTTGGCTTGCATGCGCGACGAGCTTGTGTCTAACACTGAACCCGATGGTTCACTATACGAATCCCCACCTCGACGCTGCGTTCGCGGCGCTGGCGGACGTCACCCGCCGCGGCGTGCTGGAGCGCCTGGGGCGCGGAGAAGCCTCGATCAGCGATCTGGCCGAGAAGTTCGACATGACCCTGACGGGCATGAAGAAGCACGTCGGCGTCCTCGAGAAGGCAGGGCTCGTCACCACCCAGAAGGTCGGCCGCGTGCGCACCTGCCGCATCGGCGGGCGCCGACTGGATGAAGTGGAAGCGTGGATCGACAGGTATCACCAGCTCTGGGACGCGCGGTTCTGCGAGCTGGACAGCGTCGTCGAAGAACTGAAACGCAAGGAGAAGCTAGATGGACGCAAAGCCTCGCAATGAAACCTCTCGCAATGAAATCTCTCAGAATGAAATCTCTCGAAACGCACCCGCAGGGAAACGCACGAAGGTAGAACGCAAGTCGGATCGGGAGATCGTCGTCACGCGCCTGTTCGACGCGCCGCCGCGGCTGGTGTTCGAAGCCTGGACCAAGCCCGAGCTGTTCAAGCAGTGGTGGGTGCCGAGATCCATGGGCATGACCCTGCACGCCTGTGAGATGGACGTGCGCACCGGCGGCAAGTACCGTCTCAACTTCGGCGAAGGCATGGACTTCTACGGCAAGTACCTCGAAGTGACGCCGCCCTCCCGCATCGTCTGGACCAACGACGAAGACGCCGAGAACGCCTCCATCACCACCGTCACGTTCGAGGAGCAGAACGGGCAGACACTGCTCGTGATGAGCGAGCTCTATCCGTCGAAGGAGGCCCTCGAGGAGGCTGGCGGCGCAGCGGACGCGACCCACGAGACGTTCCGGCAGCTGGACGAGTTGCTGGCCACGCTCGGTTGATCGAGCTCGGTGCCTGATCGAGCTCGGTTCGTTCTGGATTGGGGGGGAGGGCGCGCCCCGGGCAACCTGGCATGAGTGTACGAGCACCTAACCATCCATGATGGCGAGTGCCGCAACTGCACGGCTCGAATCAGATCCCCAAACTTGGGCGACCAATGCGGGACGCTGAACTTCGATGGTTGAGGGGTCGGGCCCAGCGAAGGGGCGACACCACGGGCGCGGACGATCGTTGAGCCGCGGTAGTCACTACGGCGGTTTTCAAAACGGAGAATCGCGCGTTTCCGCGAAGAACTGGCTCACTCGCTAAGTATCCGAACAGACACCAGAAACTAGGTCATCTCGCAGGGTTACGTGACAAGCGAGTGAGTTGGTTGGGGGTGAGGGATGCGACGAGACGTGACCCATCAGCGATGCCGGGAGGATCTACGAGCTGACCTGAGTCAGGGTGCCTACG
>JAGQIY010000178.1 GCA_020430865.1 Myxococcales bacterium | reverse complement strand
TGAATCCTGCACCCCGTGCCGATGCGCACGCCTGTGTAGAGGTAGAACTTCGGGATGGCGCGGTCGCGGTAGGCGAGCACATCCTCGCCTTCGGGGAGCGCCATGAGCTGACGCGCGCGAGTCGCGGAGAGCGCCTCCGTAGGGTTCACGGGCGCCTGGACCTCGCGCCCGATGAACTGCGAGTGCGCGGGGTTGGGCACCGTGATGGGGAGCCGCATCTCGGCCGCGGCTTCGCGCAGGAAACGGTAGAAGCCGGAGAGCGACGACACGCGACGGTTGAGCGTGTTCGGCGCGAGGCCGCGCTCGTCGTGCATGAAGTCCCGCCAGGCCTGGACGTGCGGGACAGTGGCTTGGAGCAATCGCCAGGACTCGTCCGGCTGAGGCTGCTCGGCGTTCGGCCAGGCGATGCCCATGAACTCGATGAAGACCATCACGTCGCGGCGGTACGCACGGCGGGTGTTCTCGCTCTTCCTGCGCGCGAGCCAGGACTCGAACATGGTGGCGACTGACCCGTAGAACCCGCGGACCTTGTCCTCGAGCAGCGGGGTCGCATGGCCCGTAAGTACCGGCGGGAGCCCCTCGGCGGCTTCCACGAGCTCACGCGAGGGCACATTTGCCTCTGGGAGCCCGGGGTCTCGTGGAGAATTGGGGGTCATCGTGCAGCTACTCCAAGGCCTGGAGGGGGCCGCGCCCGCGCGCCTCCCCCACCAGCATCTCTATGCACGATAACGTATTTTATCAGGCACAGTCAACCACGGTGGGGGACCCAAGAAGCGGGAGTTCAAGCTCAAGAACCTCAGGCCCAGAGGTCGAAGAGCTGGCACAACACAGAGTCGTGTAGTAGTGTAATAGGTATGGCTCAGCAACGACCCACCACCACGGCCGCAGCGAGCTGCTGCCCGCCGAAGCCCAAGCTCGGTGACAGAGAGCTTCTCTCCAGCGACCAGGCCGGCGAGCTAGCTGGTCTCTTCAAGCTCCTCGGCAACGACACGCGAGTGCGCCTTCTCCATGCCCTGGTCAAGTCCGGTGAGCTATGTGTGACTGAGCTGGCCGAAGCTGTCGAGATGAAGCCGCAGGCCGTCTCCAACCAGCTCCAGCGCCTCGTGGACCGTAGAGTCCTCGGCGCGCGGCGCAGCGGAAACAACATCTACTACCAAGTTGTCGACCCGTGCGTCACGAGCCTGCTCGACTACGGACTCTGCCTAGTCGAAGACTCCGAGGGTCGCCTGGCTGAAGGCAACGGCAGCGGCCGCGTTGGCGCAGCTTCGGAGCTTCGCTCGTGAAGGCTACAAGCAAGGGCGTCGAGGACCTGGTCGAGACCGCCACGGCTGCCGCGAAGTGCCACAAGTGCGGCTGCTTTCAGGACACGGTCTCTACGCTCGAGCAGACCAAGCTCTCCTCGGAGGTCGCCAAGACCCTTGAGCGCGCCCGCGCTACCTTCAAGCCGCGCGAGTACGACTGTCTAGGTTGCAAGGTCTGCTGGCCCGCGGATGCGCTCAACGCCGCATCCGAGTTGGTTGAGCTTCCGGCGGGCGCTGGTTGCCCGACCGAAGAGCTGGTTCGTCGCGACGGATGGCCCCCCTACCCCGGCGAGTATCAAGTCCTGCGCTTTGCGGCCCCAGTTGCAATCTGCACGCTCCACTCACGGGAGCTTGTTGACGGCATTGCCAAGGCCGCGCCGGAGGGCGTGTCCGTGGTGGGTGCCCTTCAGACGGAGAACCTCGGTATCGAGCGCATCATCGAAAACGTCGTCTCCAACCCTCACATCCGGGTTCTGATTCTGTGCGGTGAGGACACGCCCGGAAGGGTCGGACACTTCCCGGGTCAGTCTCTACAGGCTCTCGTCGAGGAAGGTCTCGATAACCGTGGGCGGATTGTTGGCGCGAAAGGAAAGCGGCCCCTGCTTCGCAACGTGACCGCGGAGCTGGTCGAGCGCTTTTGCGCGCAGGTTTCAATCGTGGACTGCCGCGGGGAACAGCGCATCGACGAGATTGGGCGAGTGGCGGTCGATGCGGCTTCGAGCGCCCCAGGCCCGATGGAGAGAGAGCTCCCTGTTGAGCGCAGTGTTCGAATCGTACCCGCGCGTTCTCCCGGACGCCTCGTGCTTGACCCAGCGGGCTACGTGGTCGTCCTCCCTGATACGCGACGACGGCTGCTTGTTGCCGAGCACTACGAGAACAGCGGCGTGCTGCGGTCTGTCATCGAAGGCACCGAGGCGGTCAACGTGATGTCGACCCTTCTACAAGAAGGCCTCGTCACTCGCCTTGACCACGCGGCCTATCTCGGCCGCGAGCTCGCGCTTGCGGAGCGCGCACTGAATGAGGGCACTTCCTACGTCCAGGACCAGGCCCCGGAGCAAGTCTCCGATGCCGAGAGCTGTGGATGCACATCAGCATGTGGAGACGAACGATGAACAAGGTAGCCATACTCGCCGCGGTAGCGGCGGCTTTCGGCGGCGTCCTGTGGATGAAGTCGCAAACGCCGACCGTAACGCCACCTTCGGGTGCCCAGGTGGGGCAGTCTGCTGAGGCGACCACCGAGAAACTCACTAGCACGTCCGTGCTTCTGTTTGCTGACCCGCGGGAGGCAGAGGCCCGCTGCGGATGCGCCGAGGTAATCAGCCTCGCACGGGGTGTCGGAAACGTCACGGGGGTGGACTTCCGCGAGTTCGACACGCGAAAGGAAGCTCCGGAAGCCAAGCACTACGGCGTGCGAGTCTCGCCGACGGTCATCATCACGGACGCCGATGGCGTCGAAAAGACGCGGTTCGAAGGAGAGTCCGGAGCTGTCATTGCAGAGCTCCGCGGGGCGGTCGAAGCTCTCCAGCCCGAGCCTTCTGCTGAGGAACCGTCGGGTCGATGAGTGAGTATCTGAACGGCCTGCTCAGCGATGGAAGTTTCCTCTTCGCCCTACCAGTAGCACTCCTTGCTGGGGTGGTTGCTGGACTGAATCCGTGCTGCCTTCCGATGTACCCTGCGGCTGCAGGCTGCTGCACGGCGCTCCGCAAGGACACGGTTCGTGGAAACCTCGGGACCGCCGCGGGCTTCATTCTTGGCGGCAGCCTGGTCACTATGGTCCTGGGAGTGCTCTCCGGCCTAGCGGGCACGGTGTTCGGTGGACTCGCTTCTTGGCCCGTCTACATCATCGCAGCAGTGCCCCTTGTCTTCGGGCTTCATTTGCTTGGTGTCATCTCGGTCCCGTTGCCATCCTTCGACGCGGGCTCACGCAAGACGCCCCGCGGACCAGTTGCTGCTGCCGTTGCTGGCGCGCTTTTCGGACTGGTGATTGCCCCCTGCGCCACGCCCGTTCTCGCAGGACTACTTGCGTACGTGGCGAGCACCGGAGACCCAGTGCGCGGTGGGCTTCTGCTCTTCGTCTATGGCCTCGGGTTGGGGATTCCGATTCTCCTCATCGGCACGGCAGCGGCTTCGCTAGTCACGCGGCTTGCAACAGAACGAGCAAGGCGAGTGGCGGAGCAGCTGACGGGCGCTGTCATGGTTGGGCTCAGCCTCTATTTGGTGTGGATAGCTTGAGTGTTCCCTAAAGGAGGACAATGGAAGAGAGAGTAATACCCGAACCCAACCCACCGAGCCGCTTCTCATGGGCGAGTTCGGCGATGAGCCTGCTCGCAGTAGTTGCCTGCTACGGAACGCTTGCAGCCGTTGGTCTCTTGTCGTTGGTCGGAGTGAGCGTTGAAATCAACGAGGCTGTGCTCGTCAAGGTCGTTACGGGACTCCTGGTCGTTGCGCTTGCGGGAATGGGCCTTTCCTATCGCGTTCACCGGAAGCTGGGTCCGTTGGTTCTCAGCGTCGCTGCGGCCGGGCTCTTGCTCTGGGTGTTCTACGGAAGCTACTCGAAGCCCCTGGAACTTGTCGGGTTCGGTGTGTTGGTCGCGGCGTCAGTCTGGGACTTCCGAGCAAAGAAGCGCGCGTGCTCAGCCAAGTGCTCTGCTTGAGTGCAGGCCTCATGAGGTGAGCTTCGGCAGGCTCGTGGCCCCAACTGGGCGCCGTCGTTCCTTCTGAACGGAGGCGGTGCAGTGTGCAGTGCGCCTAGAGTTCAACAGCCACAGGCTTCGCCGCGCCAGGCCTCGCGCCCTTCGCGAACGACCAGGGCCGCGACGCCAAGAGCGGCCACGGGGTCCGCCCACCACCAGCCGAAGGCTGCGTTCGCTCCGAGCCCGGCAAGCGTCACTATCGAGAGCCACCAGCAGGCAAGCGTCTGAAACGAGTCGGCCTCGAGGGCTCGGCTTCCGAGCTCTCGCGCTGCTTGAGCCTTGGCACGAGCGAGCCAGAGCATCACGGCGATGGACACCGAGACGAGCCCAAGCCCAACGAAGCTCACCTCGGGGCGCTCCCCATTCCAAAGGGCCAGCGCTGAGTCGACGGTGATGTAGGCGGCAAGAAGAAACAGGGTCGCGGCGACGAGGTGGTGTGCCCGACGGTCGAGGCGCTCGATGTCTTCGGCAGATGCATCCGTTGAGCGCTGCTCTTTCGAGAGCCGCCACAGGAGTATCAGCCCCGAAGTGCTTTCGACGAAGCTGTCGAGGCCAAACCCCAGCAGAGCCACGCTCCCAGCCGCGAGCGCGGCCGCCACAGCGATGACCCCCTCGACCACGTTCCAGCCAACGGTGAGGTACTCGAGGCGACAGGCTTTCTTGAGAAGGGCCGTGCGGTCGTTCACCTAGCGCTCGCCTCGCTCTTGTTCCGGTCGAGAACCTTCATCAGAGGCGCCGGTCTCGAGAAGCTCCGCAAGTGGGCGCCCGCAAGCGGCTTCGAGTGCGGGAATGCTCACGGCTAGCGCTTCGAGTCGCTCGACGTACTCACGACGGGCAGCAAGGAGGCGGCTCTGAGCCTCGAGCACCGAGAGGAAGCCAGTCTTGCCCTCGGCGAAGGACTCTCGGGCGAGTTCGAGACTGGATTGGCGAAGAGGTAGAAGCTCGTCTTCGTACAAGCGAGCCGTGTCCACCGCGAGAGCATGCTGCTCGAAGGCTCCGCGTACCTGCTGGTCGACGCGAACCTCAAGGGCTTCTAGGCGGCGTAGCGCCTGAGCGTGCCTATATTCAGCCTTGGCGATCTGCGCCTGGTTCTGGTCGAAGATGGGAAGTTGAAGCCGGACACCTGGACCGAGCTGAGTGTCGCCACCCTCGCTCTCGAGAGAGACTCCCGCATTGACGTTGCGCCACAGGTTGCGGTTCTCGAGGGCAAGTGCGTTCGAGGCGGCCTCGACAGTTGTTGCTGCAGCTTGCAGGTCGAGTCGACTTCCCTTCGCGACATCGAGAAGCCCCTCCAGGTCAACAGACCATTCCGGCACCTCAGTGACCGCGTCCGAGAGCTCGAGGTCCCGTGGGCGCCCGGCCAGCCCAAGTGCGAGCGCTAGCTGCCGCTTGGCGTCGAACACCGTGAACCGGGCCTCGCGAACCAGGGCCACTTGCTCGAGGAACTCAGAGCGAGCCGCGTTCACGTCTACTTGAGTGGCGGCCCCGGCTTCCTGTCGCTCAAGAGTGAGGTCGAGGAACTCGCGGGCCGTGGCGTGGTTCTCTTCGGCCGCGGCAAGTGCCGCCGTGGCTGCACTTGCACGGAAGTAGGCCGCCTTCGTCTGCGCTGCGAGGCTCGCTGCCATGTGGGCAACCTCGAGCACCGTTCGCTCGAGCTGGCTCTCGGCGAGGCGCTTTCTCGGCGAGAGTTGCCAGAGCTCAGCGATGCTGCCAAACAAGCCCGCCTCGGTGGTCGTTGAACCATCGCCGAGCGGAAAGCGCACCACGGCTCCGAGAGATGGGTTCGACAGCAGCCCCGCCTGGACCGCGTCGGCCCGGCGAACGCCTATCTCGTAGAGCCGAGCTTGGAGCTCTCCGTTGTTCAGAAGGCCAACTTGGACGGACTCTTGGGCAGTGAGTCCCCCATCGAGGAGCTCCTCGATGCGCGCTGCAACTTCCTCCTCCTCTCCAGGCTGAAACAGGCTCTCTTCCCCAGTCGCAGCCGCAACCTCGTCACGAGCCCGCTCATAGTCTGGTGTCGGGTCAACGGTCGCGCATCCTCCGAGCGCAATGGCCAACGCAACGGCCGGTGCCCAGGTGCGGTGCCGTGAAAGAGCTTCGGCGCTCATGCTTCGCCCTCCGCAGGGATTGGGCCAGGCGCCTTGTTCATGACGAGCAGGTAGAGAATCGGAAGCACGAAGAGCGTCAGTAGCGTCGAGGTGAGAACGCCCGCCACAACAACCGTGGCCAAGGGCCGCTGGACCTCTGCACCCACTCCGGTCGAGATGGCCATGGGGAGAAAGCCAACGGCGTCCGTGATGGCGGTCGCTAGCACGGGGCGTAATCTCTGGCGCGCAGCGTCGGTGACGGCCGCACGAAGCTCACTGCCTCGGGCGATGTACGAGCGGATGGCTGAGACGAGAATCTGGCCGTTGAGCACAGCGATGCCGCCGAGTGCGATGAAGCCCACGGCAGCGCTCACGCTGAACGGAATGCCGCGCCACCACAGCGCGAAGACCCCTCCGACTGCGGCGAACGGAATCCCCGTGTAAATCAGCAGGACCTCGCGCAGGTTCTTCAGGCTGAAGAACAGGAGGAAGAAGACAAGCAGCAGGGTGACCGGAACCACGATGAGGAACCGCGTCTTGGCCTTGGCCAGGTTCTCGAACTGCCCTCCCCACTCGATGACGTAGCCCTCTGGAAGCTCGAGCTGCTCGTCAATGCGCCGATGGGCATCCTCGACGAAGGAGGCAACGTCTCTGCCTGCCACGTTGCACTGAACGCGGATGAGCCTGCGCCCCCACTCACGGTTGATAGTCGAGATGCCTTCCTCTTCCGAAATGTCGGCCACACTGCGAAGCGGAAGCCGCAATCCGGACTCGGTTGGAATCAGCGTCGAGCGAATAGTCTCGACATCGGTGCGATGCCGGTCTGGAAGTCGCACAGCCAAGGGGAAGCGCCTCTGGCCCTCGAAGACCTGGCCAACTCGTCGGGTGCCAATCACCTCGACGAAATCGAGTATCTCTTGCCCCGACACGCCAAAGCGGGCAATCGCCTCCGGGTCTACCTTGATGCGAAGCGTGGGTTGCCCCGTTACCTGGTCGACGGCGACATCCGATTGGCCGGGAATCTCGATAAGGATGCGCTGCACCTCGTCGCTGAGCCGCACAAGCTCCTCGAAGTCGTCCCCATAGAGCTTGATGCCAATGTCGGAGCGAATCCCTGAGACCATCTCGTTGAGCCGCATCTCGATGGGCTGCGTGGCGATGATGTTGAGCCCGGGAAGGTCGTCGACCACTGCCTGCATGGCGGCGACGAGCTCGGCTTGAGTGCTGGCTCTGACCCACTGCTCGCGCGGATGGAGCGACACGAAGATATCCGTGAGCTCGAGCCCCATCGGGTCGGTAGCAATCTCAGCAGTGCCAATCCGACTCCAGACGTGACGAACCTCGTCCGGAAACTGCTCGAGCAACAGACCCTCGATGCGCGAGTTGTAGCGCACCGATTCGTCAAGGGACACGCCCGCAAGACGAATGGTGTTGAGCACCACGGCCCCTTCGCTCAGGCGCGGAATGAACTCGCCACCGAGCCGAGTCGAAGTCCAACCGGCAGCAACGACAAGCAGTAAGGCTCCGGTGAGAACAAGCCAGCGAACACGAAGCGCTGCGCCCAGAAGCCACCCGAAGCCCGCGTTCATCGCACGCGCAACCGGACCTTCACGCTCGCTGACCCGCTTCGGTAGAAAGTAGTAGCCGAGAACCGGCGAGAGCGTGAGCGCGATGAGGAGCGCACCACCGAGGGCAAAGATGAACGTCCACGCCATCGGGCGGAACATCTTGCCCTCGATGCCCTCGAGGGCGAGTACCGGCAGAAAGACCACCATGATGATGGCCATGCCGAACACAATCGGCCGAGCCACCTGCTTGGCGGAGGAGGCAACGACCTCGAGGCGCTCAGCCGCCGAGAGTGGTCGGCCAAGCTGCCGCCCCCTCTCTGCGAGGTTTCGCATGTTGGCTTCGGTCATCACCACGGAGCCATCGACGATGATGCCGAAGTCAATGGCACCGAGGCTCAGGAGGCTCGCGGCGATGGCGAACTCGTACATGCCGATGACGGCAAAGAGCATGGCGAGAGGAATCGCCACGGCCACGAGCAGCCCTGCGCGCAGGTTGCCCAGCAGGGCGAAGAGCACCAGGATGACTAGCAAGGCTCCAGCCAGCAGGTTGTGCTCGACGGTCCCGATGACCTCCGTCGTGAGCTCCGTGCGGTCGTAGACCACCTCGACGATGACATCGTCCGGCAGAGACTTGCGAACGCTCGAAAGCCGCTCCTTGAGGTCCTCGGTGACCCTCTGGGCGTTCTCGCCCATGAGCATGAAGGCAAGCCCCAGGACGACCTCGCCTCGCCCGTCGGCAGTGACCGCGCCGCGGCGAATCTCGTGGTCGACCTTCACTTCGGCGGCAATGTCTCGGATGCGCACAGGTGCGCCGTCGAACGCCGCGATAACGACGTTCCCTATCTGCTCGACGGTTGCAACACGGCCGAGCCCGTGCACAAGGAGCGCTTGCCCGCCGGACTCGAGCACACCTCCACCGACATTTTGGTTGTTGCGCTCGAGCGCCTCGAACACGTCTGCAAGCGTGAGCCTGTACTTCAGCAGAGCTTCAGGCGAGACGACCACGTGGTACTGCTTCTCGTAGCCGCCCCACGAGTTGACCTCGGCAACCCCAGCGACCTTGCGAAGCTCCGGCTTGACAACCCAGTCGTGGAGCGTTCGAAGCTCGACGAGCCCTCGGTCCGGGTTCTCGGACCGAAGCACGTAGTGGAAGATTTCGCCAAGCCCCGTGGCGATGGGTCCGAGCTGAGGGCGCTCGATGCCTTCGGGGAGCTCAACCGTTGAGAGGCGCTCAGCGACGTACTGGCGAGCGTCCGTGATGTCGGTCGTGTCGTCGAAGGTGGCGACAACTTGCGAGAGCCCGAACTTGGAGACGGAGCGAACGTTCGCAAGCCCGGGAAGACCACCAATGGCTAGCTCTACCGGGAGCGTAATCTGCTGCTCGATTTCCTCCGGGTTCAGCGCCGGGTCGACGGTGTTTATCTGAACCTGGACCGGAGTCGTGTCCGGGAAAGCGTCGACGGGAGTGCGAACGAGTGTGTACGACCCTGCACCGATGAGAATCGCGCCCAGCAGCAGCACGAGGACACGGTTTTGAAGGGAGAATGCAACGAGTCTCTCGAGCATAGGGCGGCCTTGCGCAATCAGTCGTCCACGCAACCGGCGCCGAGCCTCGACTTGAGGAACTCGGACATGACGGTGAAGGCACCCACAGCCACTACGGGCTCATCCGCGGCAAGGCCAGAGAGGACGGCAACGTACTCCCCCGCGGGAGACCCATCGACTAGAGCGACCCTGCGCAGCGAGTAGAGGTCATCCTCGAGCTTGACGAACACATAGGGTGCACGCTCGTATCGCTGGATAGCGCCCCGCGGCACGGCGATGGCCTCGCCCACGCCCGCCACAAGCAGTTGCGCATCGCCGAACATACCGGCTCTGAGCGAGCGCGCGGAGTTGTCCACGACAGCACGAGCGCGAAGCATGCGCGTGCGCTCGTCGATGGCCATGTTGACCCAGGTCAGCTCTCCAACGGGAGCAAGCCCCGGGTGCCCATCGAACGAGGCCGCCACCTGCTGGCCCGCCTCGACAAGATGCGCTCGGTCAGCCGGTACCGACAGAGACAGCCACATCGTCTCTAGGTTGGCCAGCGTCAGGAGGCTGTCGCCGGGAGAAACGGCCTCGCCGACTACGGCATCACGCTCGACAATCGTCCCCCTGTAAGGCGCGCGAACAAGCAGCACTGCGGAGCTGTCCTGGTCGGCAGAGATGGTCTCAACCTCCTCTTCCGTGAAGCCGAGGTTGAGCAGCCGCTGCCTCGTGGTGCTCAGCGTTAGCTCTGCGGTCCGGCAGGCGGCATCGGCCTCTTGAACCTCCTTGTCCGAGGAAATCTTCCTCTCCGCCAGGCGCCGCTCGCGCTTGCAGGCGACCTCCTTGAGGTTGAGGTCGACGACAGCAGAGATGAACGCCGACTTGGCACTTGCAACCTCGGCCGAGTGCAACTCGAGCAGAACGTCTCCAGCTTCAACATCCGCGCCCACATCCACTAGGACCCGGCGCAAGAGGCCCGAGGCAAAGGGCGTGATGCGCGCGAGCTCGTTCTCGTTGTAGGAAACCTCGCACAGGGCAGAGACGCTCGCCTGGGCTTCGGTCGCTCGGGCTGGAACAGTCCGAATCCCAGCCTTGGCCGCCGAGTGGACCGACTCAAAGCGGACCTTGAGCTCGCCACCGGGGCCAAGCCCGGCTGCGAGCTGCGGCTGGCAAATGCCGCACTCGTGCTCAGGGACCTGATGCTCGTTGCAAAACAGTTCGGGGGCTCCTCCTGAGTGCGGCGCAGCTCGAGAGCTCTTCTCCTCCCCCTTCTCGCCGGGCTTCTCGGTGCCGGGGCGGCAGAGGTGGCACTCGTCTTCGTAGAGCCCGTGCTCCTCGCAGTAGGGACGCCCCTTCTCCTCGAGCTGGGGCTGGCAAAGCCAACAACGGTCCTCGTAGCGGCTGTGCTCTTGGCACCACAGGCGCCCCGCATCCCGCTTGTCCGGGTCGCAGATGAAACACGTCTCGTCCGAAGCCGCGTGGCTGTGACCGGAATCAGGACCGCCACCTGACACGGGCTTGGCAGAAGTCTTGAGCTCGGGATGGCAGAGGTGGCATTCGTCCTCGTAGAGCCCGTGCTCCTCGCAGTAGAGACGGCCCTTCTCCTCGAGCTGCGGCTGGCAAAGCCAGCAACGGTCCTCGTAGCGGCTGTGCTCCTGGCACCACAAGCGCCCCGCATCCCGCTTGGCCGGGTCGCAGATGAAGCACGTCTCGCCAGGTGACTCGTGGTTGTGCGCCATGGCGGAGGTGTCCGCGCCGGGGCCTGGAGCGCTCGGTTCGGAAGTCGAGTCGCTACAACCTGTGAACAGGAAGAGCGCGAGGAGTAGGCCAACAAGTGGGCCTACGCGCAGCGGTAGCGCAATCATGGAAGACATGACGGCAGTCCTCGTGTGTGAGGGGTTCGGGGAACGTGGCAACCGGTGCGTTGCCTTCGAGTGGGCACGCATCTCTAGCGCGCCCCCACCGCGGCGAGCTTTCCGTAGACGCCCTCGGCCAGCTCGAGCCAGTAGGTGTCGGCCAACTGGTAGTAGGCGAGCTTGCCTTCGACGCGGAACTCGACCACACCGAGGTTGCGGAGCTCCCGGAGCACCTGTGAGGTCCCCGACATGGAGATGCCGAGCACTTCTCGAAGGTCACAAACGCAGAGCTCACGCCCCTTGAGGGCGGTCATCACGCGCAGGCGGTTGGGGTTGGCAAGCACCCGGAAGGCGTCGGCGGCTCGTCGAAGCTCCTGCTCCGTGGGCAGCGAGGCTCGAGCCTCAGCGACCTTGCCGGAGTCGACGACGTTGACCTCGCAGACGCCCTCACGGGCCTTGGAGGGAGGTTTGGGGGCTGCCTTTCGTTTCATCATTTCACGCTATACTTCATCGACCGTCGCGCATCAACCCCTTGAGGCTGGAGTTCGTGGGGGGGGCCCGAGTAGGGCTCTCTGCCCTCGCCGGGCGCAAACTGACTCGGTCATCGACTCCCCAACTGTACGCGTCCGGTGACGCCATGTCCGACCGGCGCGTCGACCGGCGTCCCTCGACGATGACTACGCCCGCGCGGCCTGCCACGCCCACGGCGTGAGGCTCGCAATCTCCGACGCGGGCGTCGTTGCG
>JAGQIY010000177.1 GCA_020430865.1 Myxococcales bacterium | reverse complement strand
GAGCGCATCCACACGCCGCCCCCAGCGCCGCCACACGTCTCGCCGGAGCCGCGCAGCCTGGTCTAGTTGCTTCGCGCCCCCGGGCCCGTCCTGACGCTCTCCCGCCACGGCGAACCGGTCCGCTTCGGCCACCAACTCGGCGCGCGTGCGGGGCGGCGCCTGCACCTGCGCTGCTTCGGCCGAGGAAGCGGAGGGTTGCTGCCCAGGCGTCTGCTCCCTGGAACAGGCCGCCCCGAGACCGAGGCTCAGGCCAAGCAGCACCGGGCGCTGAACTCGCTGACGAAAGCTTCTGGCGCCCACCCTCGTGAGATAGCGGCGAGTCCCTGGTTCGCGCAAGGAAAGCACCACAGCGGTGGAGTGGCATCGAATTGTTTCAACCTGAACGAATACCGGAGCGTCGCGACTGCCCCGCACCCCGAAACCACGGCAGACACCGCCGTCCCCCACTCTTTCACTCCGCGAACTTCGGTAGAAAGTTGGGCTCCGCGGTATTAGCCTGGACCGCATGGGCGAAAGCACTGGAACGGGCGGCCCCCCGGACTCGAAGTCTGACTGGGTTGGCGTGGGTGGCCTGACCGCCGAAGAAGCCGAACGGATGTCTGACGACTTCCGAGCGGTCTGGGACGACGACGAGTCGGCCGCAGTAGCCACCGGCGGCAAACCCCCGACGCCTAAGCAAACGCTCGTTGGGCTAACGCCCTCCAAGATCACGCGAGAAGACACGGGTTCCGCTCCCCGCGTCGCGAAGCTGGAGCGGCCGGAGGAAGCGATGAAGCCGGACGCGAAGGCGGACGGTCCCCCGGCCCCCAAGCAAACCATGCTCGGCCTCGGTGCGGTGAAAGTTCCCCGGGGAACCGACGAGTCGAGCGAACCCGAACGAGACCCACGCAAGGACACGGCGAAGCACACGCCGCTCTCCAAGCAAACCCTGCTCGGTGTGGCCCCACCCAGCGCGGGAGCCAAGGTGCCTCCTGAGGCGAAACCCAAGAGCGCCGCACAGGGCGAGGCTGTACGAGACCAGGCCAGCGACGAGCCTGCCGACACCAAGCCGAGCGCCGCTTCGCCAGCAGCCGAGGAGCCTGGCGCCGAGGCGCGGGCTGACGAGAAGCCCGAGTCCTTGGCCGCTCCAGTGGTGACCCCGAAGGCTGACGACGAGGCGACCGCCAAGACCGACGAAGGCGAGCGAGCAACCCAGGACGAGGACGAGCCCCAGGCAACTCAAGACAAGGTCGACCAGGCCCAGGCAGCCCACAACAAGGTCGACCAGGCCCAGGCAGCCCACAACGAGGACGACAAGGCCCAGGCGAGCCAGGCCGACGAAGAGGACGAAGAGGACGAAGACGAAGAAGAGGACGAAGAGGACGAAGAGGACGAAGATGAAAAAGTGGTCGCCGCACGGCCTGGCAAGGCTGCTTCGGCCGAGCCTGCCCCGCGCCGACGCGTCACGGTGGAAGCCGAGGACGTCTTCGTCCCGCCGACTCGGAGTTCCGGCTCGGGCGGGAAGTTTGCGCTGATCGGAGCCGCCGCGGTGGTCTTGATCGGCGGCGCATACTTCCTCACTCAGGGCGACGAGGATAGCCCTGCGGAAAAGCCCGCGGCCACGTCCAAGCCGGCGACCGTAGAGACCGCGGCAGCCACCACGCCCGAGCCAACCGCAGCGGCCAATGAGCCGGCCACCGCCGAACCGGACCCCGTAGCGGAGCCCCCGGAGCCCGAAGCCACTGCCGAAGCGGACGAGCCAGAGAGGGCCGAACCCGAAGCGAAGGCACCGGATCCGATCCCCGACGCGACGACGAAGCCCGCCGCCAAGCCGAAGGCCCCTGCTGCCAAGACCGCGGCGCCCAAGCCGAGCGCAAAACCCGCCAGCAAGCCGGCAGCGACCGCCAAACCCACCCCACCGCCCAAGCCGAAGCCCACTCCGCCCTCGCCCGGCAAGATCGTCCGAGACGCGCCCTTCTGAGGCTGGATGCGGCTCCTCCGAAACCGCGAGGAAGCCAGGCGAAGCTTGCATTTTCCGACGTCCGGGCCTATCGCCCATCCGAGCAGCCCGAGAGACCTTCTGCACTGCGGACAGATTCGCACCCACACTGCCGACCAATCCGCGCCCGTGGTGGCGCGAACGCAAAACCATTCGAGGATCCGATGAGAACCCGCGCTTACTCCCTCGCTTTCGCCCTCACCTTGAGCGCTGCGTGCGCCGCGCCCTTACTGGTTTCCAGCACGGCTCACGCCCAGAGCGCAGACGCGATGACCGAGATGGCGCGCCAGCGCTTCCAGGAGGGCGTCCAGTACTACGACGCGAAGGACTACGAGAAGGCAAGGGCCGCGTTCCTTCAGGCCTACGCGCTGAAGAAGCACCCGTCCGTCTTGCTCAACCTCGCGCAGAGCGAGCTGCGTTCGGGGCATGAGGCGGACGCCGCTCAGCACTTCGATCAGTTCCTGCGAGAGAACCCCTCCGCATCCGCTGCCGAGCGCAGCGAGGCGCAGAAGGGGCTCGAGGCAGCCAAGGCCAAGGTAGCGTCCGTGCCGGTGACTGCCCCCACCGGCGCTCAGGTGTTCGTCGACGGGGAGCCAGTGGGCACCGCGCCGCTCCCCGCTCCGATCTACCTTTCCCCGGGGAATCACAAGCTGGAGGCACGCAAGGGCTCGGACAGCGCCGTTCTGGACGTGACCGCCGTGGCGGGCGGCTCCTCTCCCCAGACTCTGGCGTTCGGAGGCGCCCCTGCCCCGGTCGGAGTCGGCCCAACCGCCGGGGGCCCTGGAACGACTCCGCCACCCGAGGGCGGCAGCACCGGACCGCAGCCTCCGCCGGACGATGGTAACGGCTTCTCTGTCAGCACCGCCGGAAACCGCGAGCCATTCATCGACTGGGCCAAGAAGAGCCCCGTGGCCTACGTCGGCGGTGGCCTCGTCGTCGTGGGCTTGATCAGCGGCGTCGTCTTCGCGCTGACCTCGAGCGCCAACTACAGCGACGCGGACAGTATCCGAGAGGCCATCTTCGCGGAGACCCAACGCGAGCCGACGATGGAAGAAATCAGCAAAAACCAGGACTTCCGTACGAACTCGCCGCCTTGCACCCCGACCAACCCCGTCTACGCCCACTACGCGGAGGCGTGCTCCAAGTGGCAGGACAACGTGGACGCCGGAGACACGCAGAAGACCGTCGCCACGGTTGGCTTCGTCGCTGCCGGAATTGGCGCTGGCGTGATCGTCGGAGGGTATTTCCTGACGGCAAAGAAGACGGAGTCCAGCGCCACGCGCAAGCGGGCCCCTCGCGCCTACGCGAGCCCAGTCATCACCGACACCTACAAGGGCTTCGCCTTCGGTAGCGCCTTCTAGCCAGTGGGCGCCAAGCGAACGGCCACGCGCCCCAAGGGTGTGTGGCCGTCCGCGATCTGGTCTCAGGCCGCGCTGTTCTCGGCTCGCTCCAACCAGGCGCGAAACGTACTCCGCGGCACGCGCAGCGCCCTGGCGGCCGCGCTCACGTTCCCGCCGTGCTGCTTGAGGACGCGCAGCGCATCCACCGGGGACGCGACCGGCTTCGCACGTTGCGCCGTCGAACCAATGGCCTGCGCTACGTCTGGAGCCGTGATCGTCCCGGCGCGAGCCATCAGGGCGCAGCGATAGAGCACACTTCCCAGCTGGCGGACGTTTCCTGGCCAGTCATGACTCATCAAGCCCGAGAGCGCGGCGTCCGTCAGATTGAGCTCGCCAAACTCGACGGCGTAGCGAGCGAGCAAGGTGCGACTCAGCGCGGCGATGTCGGACTTGCGTTGCCGGAGCGGTGGCAAGCGGATCAGTAGCGTGGAGATCCGGTGCAACAGATCCTCCCGGAACCGACCTTGCTCCACCCTTTCGTGCAGATTCGCCCAGGTCGCCGACACCACGCGCACATCGACCTCTCGATGCTCGGTAGACCCGAGGGCTCGCACTCTGCCGTCTTCGACCACTCGCAGCAGCTTCACCTGAAGGCCCGGGCTCAGGTCGGCGATCTCGTCGAGGAAGAGCGTTCCCCCGTGGGCCAGCACGAATGCTCCGCTGCGCTGGGCGATGGCGCCCGTGAACGCGCCGCGCGTGTGCCCAAACAGGTCGGCGTCGGCCAAACCCTCGGTAAGGCTCCCCATGTTAAGGGGCACCAGCATACCGCCACGCTGGGAGAGCTGATGCAACGCCGTCGCCACCAAGTCCTTGCCCGTGCCGCTCTCGCCAACGACCAGCACTGGAGCCTTGAGCGGAGCGGCGCGCCGGATCTCCAGCGCCACACGCCGCATGGCAGCCGAGTTCCCGACGATGCCCGGCACCGGCTCGAACTTCGCCTCCGCCTCGTCGGGCTCCTCGCTCCTCAGCACCACGAGCGTCCGGCCAAGCTGGAAGTGACTTCCCGAGGCCAGCAGCTTCGCACCTCTTACCCTCGCGGAACCAACTCGCAGCCCATTCGTCGAGTCGAGATCCCTGACCTCCAGTCCGTCCTCACCCCAACACAGTTCCGCGTGCCGTGCGCTCACCGTCGGATCGCCGATCAGCACGTCACACGCGTCGGCGCTGCCCAGGATCAGGTTCTGACCGCGTTCGATACGCACCACGGACGACTGCGCTGGCGTGGTCACTTCCATCAGCCAGGCGCCGCTCGGCGAAGCGCACAGCAGCTCCTGGGTCTCGTCTCTCCGACTCATGCATGGACTGCTCGGACACTGAGCCGTTCGGTTGCTTACGTAGCACGCTCCCGGAGTGTCCTACGGCGTCTTGCACCGCCCTGGCGCCGCAGGCGCCTGGCTCTCTCTCCCCCGAACCAGCCAGAAAGCCCCTGACTGGAGCGGTTGTGAGCAACCCCGGTGTCGAGCCCGCTCAGCGACCCGCTTTCGAGCAAAAAGCGGTTGTCGTCCAGCGTCGCTGGCGTGCTAACTGTGCCGCCTCATGATCGGCTGGAAACCCGCGAGCGCGCCACCGCGTTTGGTCCTCGGCCTGCTGGCTGGGCTGCTGCTCGGAACGCTCCCTGGCCTGGCGCTGGCCCAGGACGACGTCGAGGAACTGGACGGCTCGGCGAGCCTCGATCCGGGCCTGGGTCGGGGCAACGGCGAGGTTGCAGAGGCGCCCCCAGAGGACATCGAGGACGACAGCGAGCCCGAGCCGCCGAAGATCCCTCCCGCCACCGACCAGCGCAGCGGTCATTTCCTCGCCGGCGTCGGTGGCTACCTGAGCCTCCCCTTCGGAAGCATCGAGGCGGGTCGCTACAGCAACGATCTCCTCAGCTCGGGTTGGGGGTTAGACGCCCAGCTTGCCTACGGGGTCCACCGCAACGTCGCGGTTGGTGTGTGGGGCCAGTTCAGCGCGTTCGGAGGCGATGACCCGGACTGCACCGACTGCTCGCTGTCGAGCTGGGCGGCGGGGCTACAGGCCAGCTACTTCCTGGTGCAGGGGCTGCGCTTCGATCCCTACGCGATGGCGGGCCTCGGCTACCGCAGCTCCAAGCTCGAGCTCGACGAGGGCTCGGTCACCTATGGCGGTGTGGTGGCGCACCTCATGCTCGGTGGTGACTGGATGCTTGCCAAGCAGTTCGGCCTTGGTCCCTTCCTTGGCGCCGATATCACCCGGAACGTCAGCCGCTCCGATGGCGAAACGCCGGGGGGCGCGCTGGAGTGGCAAGCCATCTTCGGGTTCCGCATGCGTCTCGACCTGCCAGGACACTGAGCCGCTAGTTTCCCTGCGGCAATATTCGAGCGCGCGACCGCGCTCATTGGACGGCCGCTTGGCGCACCGTAACGTGCCGCGAGCGTCGAACGGCGCTGGACAGCTGGCGCATGGAATGCCGGAGCCGCAGGGATGAACCTGCGGCTCCACAGCGTTGGTGAGGTACGTCTCGGCGAGGTACGTCTCGGCGAAGTAGACCTCGCCGCAGCACTCGTGCGGTGGGGGCTCAGCCGATCGCGATCCCCAGAGCGCTGCGCAGCTGGGCGTACTCCTCGCTCACGCTGAACAGCAACAGTTCCTTGATCTTCTCCTCTGGGGACAGATCACCAGGCATCGCTGGCTCCATGGTGATGATCTTGCGAGCGATGCTGAGGTCACCGCAAACGAGGAGGCCCGCACGCAGCTGAGTCAGCTCTGCTGCCTGGACCCAGCGCTTGATGTTGGCCTTCGCGCCTTCTTCGATGAAGCGCTTCACGACCGCGCGCAGGTGCTCCATCTGCACCGGATCCATGTACTTGGCCAGCTCCTGCGCGGTGTTGCGGATCTGCGTCGCGTTCTCTGGCGGCATCGGCGTGTTCGGCGCCGAGATCATCACGCCAGCGAACAGCAACACGGTGAGCTCCGCCTGGGTGGGGAACAGGTTCCGCATGTAGATCTCGGGTCGGTAAGACGCGAGGTGCTTGCCGCAGATGAACGTCAGCTCCTGAGGCTGGAACCCGGATAGCACCGCTTTGCCCGCCAGCGATGCAGGAGGCAGGTGCGGTACCGCACGGATAGCATCGTTCACGTCGCTTCGAACGTAGAGCTCGGGCGTGCTCAAACCGAGCACCTGTCCTGCCCAGCCGAAGGTCTTGGCGAAGGTAACCGTCGAAGTCGCTGGATCTTGCTTGAAGCGGGGATCGATGGGCGACTGCTGACGAGCCATCATCGCGACCTTCGCCTTCAAGGCGGCGGGAACGATCATCTCGAAGATCTTCGAGATGTAGAGGTTCAGGTCCGGATGGAACAGCTGCCGCGTCCAGAGATCGTTCGAGAGCCTCCCCTTCACCTGCAGCATGCCTTGAGGCCGGTAGTCCTCGTAGAACTGCATCTCCTCCTGGTCTGCCTTGCCCATGAAGGCGATGGCCGCCGCCAGGGTCCACGCTTCGTCGTAGCTGTGCTTGTGCAAGTAGAGGCGGTAGAGCGCCCGGTAGGGATCGATGTCCAGTGGGTTGTGATCGAGGATCTTCCGCTGCTCCTCGATGGCTTCATCGAAGCGCTCCGTACCCTCGTAGAGCTCGCTCAAGATCTGACGATCCATGAGCGAATCGGGCTTGGTGGTGGAGGCCATCTTGAAAGCGCCCACCGCGCTCTCCATTTCCTGGAGACGATCGCGATAGATCAACCCGAGCTGGTGCCACAGCGTGTACTCCAGGTCCGCCTTCCCCTTGTTGGTGACGCGGTGGATCATCTTCCGGTACTGGCGCTCGAGCTGCTTCCAGTTCTTCTCGCGTGTCAGGATCTTGTTGATGCGCTCGAAGGCCTTCAGGAAGTCGGGGTTCAGATCCAGCGCTTCGTTGAACAGCTCGACCGCGCGATCGGGATCCTCGAGCTTGTCGCGATAGAGCTGCGCCATGGTGTTGAAGCAACGCGACTTGACCTGCGCGCTGTCGCTGATGTCGGCGATCGCTTGCAGCGTATCGACCATCTTCGACCAGTCCTCGGCCTTCTGGTACAGCTCGAGGATCTTGTGCAGCAGCGACGGGTCCTGAGGCTTCAGCTCCAGGGCCTCCTCGAGGGCCTCGATGGCCTTCGGCGCGTTGTTCTCCTTGCCAGCCCAGACATCGGCGATGTCATTGAGCAAGACGAAGCGCTCTTCACCATCGAAGATGCCATCGAGGATCTGCCGCTTGTATGCCGCGACTTGCTTGAAGTCGTTGGCCTGAGCGTAGACCTCCACCAGCGCCTCGAGCGTCGGGCGGTGCTCCGAGTTCAGCGCGAGCGCCTTCTCGAAGTTGTTGATCGCCTGCTTCACCTGCTGCTGCTCACGCTTGATGCAGCCGAGGCGGTAGTAGACGTCCGTGCGCTGATCGACCTCGTCCTCTCCGAGCGAGGTGAGCACCTTCTGGTAGTTGGTCAGCGCGCTGGGCCAGTCCTGGAGCCTGAACGACACGTCGGCGATCCCGCGGATCGTCTCCTGATCCGTGAGGTCGAGCTGGTGCGCGGCCTGATAGGCCTTGAGCGCCTTCTCGTCCTTGCCCACCGCCGAGAGCACCTTGCCGAGCAAGTTGTTCAGCATGTGCTGCTCGTGGCGCTCACGATTGCGTCCCTTGCGAACCAGGAGCTCCGCGAGCGGCTCCGCCTCCTGGAAGCGCTCGGTTCGCATGTACTCCTCGACGAGAGGAAGCGCGGCCTCCTCGCAGTCGTCGTCGCACTGCATCGCCAGCTGATAGGCCTCGATGGCGGCCTCGTGCTCACCCAGCATCTCGTCACGTAGCTTGCCGAGCTCCACCAGTAGCTTGGCGCGCTGACGGGGCATCTCGGTGTTGAGCTGCTCCTGGTCGAGGTAGCGCGCCGCGCGATCCCAGTCCGCTTCGTCCATCGCAATGGTGCGGAGGGCGGCCAGGGACGGCAGGTGAGCCGGGTTCAGGTCGAGCGCCATCTCGAAGCGCTCTTGCGCGGTGATGCGGTCGCCCAGCTGCTGCTCGAGCGCGGTGCCGATGCGGAAATACATCTCCACGCGCTGGCCGCCGTCCGTGGTCAGATCGGCGACTCGCGTCATGTTCTCGATGGCGCGCGCCGGATCTTCTTGCTTCTCGTACAGCCGACTCAACGCCTCGAGCGCTGGGATGTTGGTGTCATCGAGATCGACGATGTTCTGATAGGCGTCGATGGCGCGATCCGTATCACCCACCTCGTCGCTGTAGACTTGAGCGATCTGACCGTAGAGCTCGATCTTGTCGTCGGTCGAAGCCGCCTCGCTGATGTGACGCTCGTAGGTGTTGATGAGGTCGAGCCACTGCTTCAGGCGACGATAGCAGCGCTCGAGAGCGACATACGCCCGGGCGTCCGCCGGGTCGATCTCCAGCGCTTGCTCCAGGCGCTGCGCGGCGATGTCTGCCTTGAGGAACTGCTCCTCCTGGATCAACGCCAGCTTGAGCAACACACTCACTCGCTCTCGCTCGGTCTCGACGACGTCGAGCTGACGCTCGAGCACGTCGACCAACTCGTTCCAGTTCTGGGTCGCCTCGTAGATCCGCTCCAGGCCGCGCATCGCAAAGAGGTTGCCGCCGTCGAGTTCCAGTACCTCGCGGTACTGACGCCCGGCTCGCTCCAAGTCGCCCAGCGCCGTCTCGTACAGACCGCCCATCCGGAGCTTGTGTTGAGCGATGCGATCCGAGTCCTCGAGGCCTTGCACCTTGCGGCTCAGAATCTCGACCAGCTCTTGATGGTTACCCCGCTCGTCATAGATGCGCTCGAGCGCTTCGAGCGCAGGCATGCACAGCGGATCGACTTCGAGCGCCCGCTTGTAGAACGAGATCCCCTTGTCCGTCTCGCCCATGTGCTTGTCGAGAAGCTCACCGAGGTCGCACAGGATGGCCTTGCGATCTTCGCTGCTCACCGCGACGTCCAACGCACGAGTCAGCATCTCGCCCATCTTCTGCCACTGGGCACCGATGCGGTGGATGTTGGCCATCTGCCGCAAGACCTGAACGTTGTTCGGGTCGAGCTGCATGATCTGGGCGTAGTAGGGCTTCGCGTAGTCGAAGTGCCCCAGGTCCTCGCCGTACCACTTGCCGAGACGCAGGCAGAGCATGATCTTCTGCTGCGGATCTTCGGTCTCCTGGAGCCACTGATTGGCGTTCTGGATCAGCTCGGGCCAGCGGTTGGTCTGCTGGGCCATGCGCTCGAGGTAGCGCACGGTTTCGTCGTCCGAGTAGTTCTCTCCGAAGGCCTCGAGCAAGCCCACGAACGCCTGATCCGGATCCTGGAGATGGACTTCGCAGACCTGCGCGATGCGCCGCAGGAGATCGCCACGTTCGTCCACGTCCTCCCGGGTCTCGAGACGGTTCAGGTACAGCTCGATCAGCGGTTCCCAGCGGCCCGCTGCCGTGTGGAGACGCTCCAGCGCCTCGAAGGCCTCGGTATGGGCGGGATCGATGGTCAGGATCTTCTCGAAGGCGGCCGTGGCCTGATCGTAGTCGTTGACCTCCTTCTTCCAGATCTGGGTGACCTCGAGTAGCTCGCGGATCTTCTCCTCGGGCTCCTGCAGGGCCTCCGCGCGCTGCATCTTCACGTCGACGACCTCGGGCCACTTCTCGTCGAGGCGGTAGATCTTCTCGAGCTCCGCCATGGCCTCGAAGTCGAAGGGATCGACCTCGAGCAGCTGACGCCAGGCGTCTGCCGCGTCGTACGGCTGCTCCAGCTTGACGCCGTAGGTCTGACCTAGCTCGCGGTAGACCTCCTTGAGTTCGTCGGCCTCGAGCAACGCCGCAGCCCGATCGATCATCGCGTGGAGAGCGCTGACCAACTCCTGTGCGTCTTCTCGCGTGCGCCAGATCTGAGCGACGGCGCGCAGCGCGGGGAGGTTCGCATAGTCGATGTCCAGCACACGCTGCCAGGTCTCGAGCGCCTCATCGTCCCGGCCGAGCTGTTCGATGAACAGACGTGCGCGATTGGTGAGCACGTTGACGCGCTCCTCGTCGTCCTCGGCGATGTCGAACTGACGCTCGAGAACGTCGGTGAGCTCCGCCCACTGGCCCAAGTGCTGATACAGGCCCGCCAGAGCGTTGAGGGCCTCGGGATCCTCACCCCGCAAGTCGAGCACCCGCTTCCAGCCTTCGACCGCGTCATCGATGCGACCCAAGCGAGAAGCAGCCAGGTGCGCCATCTTGGCGCGGATCTCCGCCTCCGCGACGTCGCCAACAGCCGTCTCCATCTCACGCTCGTAGACCTTGTTCAGGGCTTCCCAGTCCTCGGTCTGCTCGTAGATGCGCCCCAGAGCGGCGATGGCTTCCTCGTTGCTTGGCTCCAGCTCGTCGAAGATCTTGCGGTACGCGCGGATGGCATCCGGGATGCGCTGCAGCGCCTCCTCGTACACCTGCCCCAGACGTCCCCACAGCTCGACTTGCTCGTGCTCTTCCGCGCCGACCGCGCGCTGCTCCAGGACTCCAGCGAGCTCCGCGTACTGCTCCAGGGAGGAGTAGATGCGGTCGAGGTTGGCGAGCGAGTCCTGGTCACCAGGTGCAACCGACAAGACGTAGCGGTAAGTCTCCTCCGCCTTCGTCACATCCGCCAGCTCCTCTTCGAACACCCGTGCCAGCCGCTTTCCGACTGCAGCCTGTGTCTCCACCGGGAGTCCTTCGATGCCAAGCACGTCGGCGTAGGCATTCGCGAGCTGCTCCCAGCCACCGTCGATCATCGCGGCGAGGCGTTCGATGTCCTCACCCGTGCGCTCGTCGAGCGGACGCTCCTTGATCGCGCGCACGTACACGTTGAACGCCTGATAGGGATCCATCAAACGCTCTTCCGCATCCTCTGCGATGCGGTAGTACATGTTCATGCGCTCGTCCGCGTCCTGGGTGTGGGCGAGCTGAGCCTCGTGAACGCGGATCAACTTCTCCCACTCCGCGGTGGACTGGTAGAGCGGCTCCAGGATCTCGGCGATCTCGAGCTGCTTCGTGCCCATGGCGAAGAGAGACTCCAGCGCCTCCAGGGTCTCCACGTGCTCGGGCGCCGCACCGATGACCTCTCGATAGGCGTCGATCGCGCGATCCAGATCGTTGAGCCGCATCTGGTACACCTGACCGAGGCGATACTTGAACTCCAGGATCTCGTCTGGGGTCTGACCGATCTCGGCCTCTCGGGTCAGCACGTCCGCTAGCTCCGCCCAACGCTCCGACTGCGAGAAGAGACGATCCAGCGAGCGCACGGCGCTCTGGTTCTCTGGGTCGGCTTCGAGCACCTTGCGGTAGCGGGCGATCGCACTGTCGACGTCCTCGAGCTGAACCTCGTAGACCTGCGCCACACGCAGTCCAAGCTCCACCAGGCGCTCTGGCTCGTCGGTCAAGGTCGCGAGCTGCTGGTCGTACAGCTCCGCCACCGCGGGCCAACGCTCGATGGTCATCGCGAGCCGCTCGAGGGACCCCAGGGACTCCTCGTTCTGGTTGTCCGCCGCCACAGCGCGCGCATACGTCTGGAACGCGTCGGCGTGCTGTCCCAGGTTCTCCTCGTAGAGGCGCGCAATGCGGTGGAGCAAGTCCACCTTGCTGAAGGGATCGTCCGCGAACCGGACCTGGACCTCGAGCACACTGATGAGGCGCGCCCACTCGCCCATGGCGTCGTAGACAGGCTCCAAGACGCTGGAGGCCAGGAGCGCCTCGACCTCACCGTTCTTGATGCCTTCGAGGGCCGCCAAGGTGGGCTCGTGGTCTGGCTGGATACCCAGGATGTCGCGGTAGAGCTCAACCGCCCTGGCGACGTCGTCCAGGTGCTTCTCGTACAGCTCGGCGATCCGGTACTGGTAGCTGATCGCCTCCGCGGGGTCCGCCGTGAGCTCGCTCTCATGGGTCAGCACGCTGAGCAGCTCCGACCAGTTCTGGGTGCTCTGGTACAGCACGTCGAGTCGACCCAGCGCCGTCAGATCGTCAGGATCGAGCTCGAGCACGCGCTGATACGTGTCGATGGCTCGGGTCACATCGGACAGCTCACGCTCGTAGACCGCTCCGACCTGGTAGTAGATGAGCTTGCGCTCCTCCGTATCCATCACCAAGTCGGCCTTCTTGCTGTAGACGCCGAGCAGTTCCTCCCACCGCGACAGACCCAGGAACAGGTTGATCAGCGCGTCCACGCTTCGCAGGTCCTCGGGGTCGATCTCGAGGATCTTCTGATAGACGCCGATGGCGTTTTCCTTGCGGTCCAGCACCTCCTCCTCGAGGGTCGCAGACTGATACAGCGCCTCTTTCTGGGCATCCATATCCTCGAGGATCTGCGCCTTGCGCTGAAGGATCAGCGACATGTCCGAGTAGCGCTCGGTGCTATGGAACAAGGTCTGCAGCGACTCAGCCGCGGCGAGGTTCATGGGATCGATGCTCAGTACCTTGCGGAACAGCTCGATGCCGCGATCCACGTCGCCCACATCGTTCACGAAGACGCGCGCGGCGAAGGTATAGAGCTGGCTGCCCAGCTCCGGGTCCTCTTGCTGCGCACCCAGGTCCTCGAACACACGCGCCAGATCGGTGAAGCGACCTGTAGTCCGCGCGAGGCGATCCAGACCTTCCTGGGTGAACTCGTGAGCTGGGTCTGCCGCGAGCGCGCGCGCCAGGGTATCGAAGGCGGCGTTCGAATCGCCCGCTGCGTCCTCGTACAGCTCTGCGATCTGGTGCAGCAGCTCGACCCGACGATTGACGTCGTCCGCACGTCGCACCTGGACCTCGTGAACGCCGATCAGCTTCTGGAAGTCGCCCTGCTGACGATAGAGCGGCTCGAGGATCTCGGCGATCATCAGCTCATGCGCCTGGTCGCGCCCGAGGCGCTCGAGGGAACTCAGTGCTGCCTGGTTGGTTGGATCGCGCTCCAGCACCTCGCGGTAGCCTTCGATGGCGGCCTCGACCAAGCCCATCTGCTGCTCTCGCAAGGCGGACAGGCGCAACATCAGGCCAAGCTGCTCGTCCTCGGTCTCCGCCAGGCCGAGCTGCGTCTCCAGGTTCTCGGCCAGCTCTGGCCACATGCTCTGGCGGCTGAACAGGCCATCGAGGGCTCGAAGAGCCACTTGGCTGGCTGGATCGAGGGCCAGCACCTCACGGTAGGCCCCGATGGCGTCTGCGGGCTGTCCGAGGCGCTCCTCGTAAACCTGCGCCATTTGCGCGTACAGGCCCTCGCGCTCACTGCCGTCCTGAGTGAGCTCGATGCGGCGACGATACACGCCGATCAGCTCGCTCCACTTCTCGTGTCCGCGGTACAACGCGTCCATGGCTTGCAGCGCTTCGGCATCACCGGGATCGAGCGCGAGCACGCGCTCGTAGCCCTTCGCAGCCTCGTCCACCTTCCCAAGCTGCTCCTCGATGGACGCGAGGCGCATCCAGTAGCTGCGAGCGAGGTCCGAGTCGGAGAGTCCCTCGGCGACCTCCGAGTAGATGGTGAGCAGCTGCTCCCAAGCATTCGCCTGCTGGGCGAGCCCTTCGAACTCGTAGCGCGCATCTCCGTGCGCGGGATCCGCCTTCACGGCACGGGCCTGGGCATCGAACGCCTTCTCGAGATCGCCGAGCTGATTCGCGGAGGTCTGCGCGATACGCCTCAGAAGCTCCACCTGGCGATCCACGTCGGGAGCGGCCAGGACCAAGATCTCCAACGCGTGGATCAACTTGGTCCAGTCCCCTCTGGCCTCGTAGATCGCTTCGAGGATGGACGCGGCTTCTCCCCTTAGCGTCTCGTGCTCCAGGAGCCCTTCCAGCGCAGCCCGGGCGCCCTCGTGGTCCTGATTCAGGAACAGGATCTCGCGGTAGTTCTCCAGCGCTGCAGCAGGGTCGTCGAGCTGTTCGAGCTGGGTCTTTGCCAGTCGGAACTTGAGGTCGATGAGCTCGTTCTCTCCCACATCGAGTTCGATGCGACGCGACAAGATCTCGGCGTAGGGTCCCCAGTTCTCGGTCTGGCTGTAGAGGCGATCCAGCGCCTCGAGCGCCGTGGTGTCCACGGGGTCGTCTTCCAGTACCGCACGGTAAGTCTCGATCGCCTGATCCAGCGCGCTCAGGCGCTCCTCGTGCAAGCGCGCGATGCCGTACAGGATCTGCTTGCGCTCCTCCGGCTCGACCGCGAGGTCGCGCTTCTTGCCGTAGACCTCGAGCAAATCTGACCAGCGCTCGGTCTGAGCATAGAGCCCCTCGAGTGCGCTCAGCGCCTGGGCGTTCTCGGGCTCCAGTTCGTATACCGCGCGGTACTCGATCAGCGCTTCGTCCACGCGCTGGACTTCCTCGACGAGCACACGACCCAGGCGCAAGCGCAGGTTGATCGCACCCATCGCGTCACCGCTCTCGGTGAGGCTCTCGATTGCCGCGCGGTAGCTGTTGATCAGAGCGTCCCAGCTGCCGATCTGCTGAGCCGCTCGCTCGACATCCGTCTGACACTGCTCGTCCGAGGGTTCCAACTCGAACGCAGCCAGGTAGCGCTCGAAGGCCTTCGTCTTGTCGTTGATCCGCCCCTCGTAGAGGGCAGCGACCTGACGCAGCAAGTCCAGGCGCTCGGAGGGGTTCTGTTCGTGAACCAGCTTGACCTCGATCGCCCCGCTCAGCCCCTTGGGGTTGTTCGCGGACTCGTAGATCGGGATCAGTCGCTCGGCAGCGTCGAGGTTCTGCTCATCGAGGGAGAGGATCTTCTCGTACGCGCGGGCCGCCCGATCGGGTTTGCCCTTCTGGGTCATCCAGAGCTCGGCGATCTTGATGAGCATCTTGATGCTCTGCTCGGGATCCTTGGTCTTCGACTCGTTGCTCTCCAGGACTCGGATGAACTCGTCCCACTTACCGCTGTCCTGGTAGAACGTCTCGAGATCGTCCCATCTCCCCAGGGCAACGTAGCGCTTCTTGAGTTGCTCCTGAGCGCGGCGGTCGTCCGGTTGGAGCGTGAGCAGCGTGCGGTAGGCTTCCACCGCGCGCTCGTCGTCCTTGAGACGATCCCCGGTGACCTGCCCCAGCTTGGTCAGGATGTCGATCTTCTCTTTGGTGTCGAAGGTGAGATCGGCCTGCTTCTCCAGCACATCGGCCAGCTTCTCGTAGTCGCGCGCGCGCTCGTAGAGCTGCGCCAGGGAGCCCAGTGCGTCGACGTCGTCCGGGTCGTTGTTCAACACGACGGCCCAAAGGTCGATACACACGTCGGGTTTCTTCACGCGCTCGGTCGCGAGCTGAGCCATCTCCTTGTAGGCTGCGGTGCGCTCGGGACCAGCGGGCAGGAAGTCGGCCTGCGACTTCTGCAGCGCGATCAGCTTCTCCCAGTCGCGCCGCTTCTCGTACATGCCCCGCAGGTACTCGATGGCGCCGTCGTTCTGCGGATCGACCTCGAGCACCTTCTCGTAGGTCTTCACCGCCTCGGCCTGGTTGACGAACTTGTTGACGTAGAGGTCGGCTGCCTGAGTGTAGAGTTCCACCCTCTCGACAGGATCTTGCACCTCGTCACCGAGCTCGATCAGAGTCTTCACGTACTCGTGATAGCGCTTGGCTTCTTCCTGTTTGGCCAGCTGGTCACGCAGCTCCGCGATCTTGGCCTCGTCGCCGCCCGTAGCTTCCGCGGGGATATCATCCGCTTCCTGCACGTCGGCCAGCTCTTCGGCAGGCAGCTCCTCTTCGACGACCTCCAGCGCCGCCTCGTCGGGAGCGCCAGCCTCATCCACGGCCTGGTCGGCCGCGGAGGTCTCGTCTCCTGCTTCCTCGACCACCAGCTCTTCGTCGGCCTCGGCCTGCGCGACGACCGCCCCCGCATCTCCTGGAGCGAGTTCTTCACCGATCTGAGCCTCGAACGCCTTCAAAGCTGGATGAGTAGGGAAGACACCTGCCAGTTGCTCGAAATACCCTCGAGCCCGGATCAGGTCGCCTTGTTGCCGCCAGGCAATGCTCCCGGCTGCGGCCAGCGCCGCCGCGTGATTCACACCGTTCGTACTCGAAGCGACTTGCTCCGCCAGCTCGAGACTGCGAGCCGTGTTGCCCTCGGCGGCATAGATCTCTCGCAGGCAGTTGAACGCGTCGTCGCGCGTCGGGTCGGCCTTCAGCGATTCCTCGAACAGCTTCTTGGCCAGATCCAGGTTCTGGTGACGCGTCGCCCAACGCACCCCGAAGCGGTAGGCCACCGCGGCCTTGGTTGCCGCATCCAGGTCGGAGTCGAGTACCTTGCGCTGGGCCTCGACGATTGAGTCGGTCCGATCCTGAGACACCAGGAAACCCTCGAAGAGGGCACCGGAAACGGTTCCGGAGGGATCCGCTGCGTAGGCCTGCCCCAGGATCCCTTCGACCTCTTCGGGGGCGAAGCGACTGGCCACGCGGGACGCCCGGAGGAATGCGATCGCCTTCCCGTTGGCGTCGTCCGCACCATGCGCCGACCGTAGTAGCGTGCCGATGTGATCCTGCCACTGGTCGGGCGCGACCTGTACGTCTTCCAGCATCTGGCTCGCCCGACTGGGTTGCCCCGCGGCAAGCTGGAGCGCCTTGGCGTAGGCCTCGGTCGCTCGATCGTAGTCGCCCTGGTCGGTCAGCACGTCGCCCAGAAGGACGCACAGCTCCGAACCGGCGGCGTCATCCGAGGTGTTCTTGAGCTGCAACTCGAGCAGCTTCTGCACCATGTTGAGCTTGCCCAACTCCCAGTAGACCGAGCGCGCTTCCTCGAGCGCCTCCGTGAGCTGGTTGTTGAGCTTGAAAGCGTCCTGGAAGTGCTTGAGTGCTTTGACGCCTTGCAAGAAGCGATCACGCAACAAGCGACCCAGCTTCAGGTGAAGCTGTGCCTTGACCCCATCGTCTTGGGCGCCGGCGATTCCCTGTTCAAGGGCCTCGACCATGGCATGCCACTCGTGGGAGTTCTCCAGGTTATTGAGACGCGCCTCTAGATCCATGCTTCCTCGGGGGCACTGTGCGGGAACGGAGCGACCGCGGGTTCCGCTCAGGGGGTGTGGGTGACCCCACAACTGTCGCACGAGACTACAGCGAGCCTCGCGCCAAAAATAGCGAACTTGTTCGGTTTGTTGGAGGTGAGGCCGATCTGGCCCAATCTCCGGGGCTGAGCGTCGCGCTGGCTGGCCGGGGAGGCGTGACCAGATGCGCGCTCAGGGAGAACTCTGGGGCTGTCAGTCGTGACGACGACCGTCGGGTGCTGCGGGCGTGGTCCCACGTCGGAGCCGTGATCAGACGCGAAATCCGACCCTGCAATGGACGAGCGCCGGGCGCCGTCCGAGCCCCAACTCGATGGGGCCTCCAGACTACGCCCGGCGGTCGCTGCTCGCAGTACGCCAGGTTCGACAGGCAATTCACACACGGTAAAACGTGTCAGTTGGCTCCTCCGAGCTTCTGGATGAGATCCTGAGCTGCCTGACACTGCTCCTTGAACTGCTTGGCTTTCGCCCCGCGACACGACGTCTTGCTGAAGCTGTTCAGCAGGCGCACCGCCTTCTCCTTGTTCGGCGGTTCCTTGGTGGCGTACGCGGAGCCCAAGAAGAACTTGTCCTCCGCGTGCTTGTCGCCGCCGATCTCATGGGCTTTCTCGAGGGCGGTGATCATCGCCGCGTTGTCGCCCTTGGCCTGATAGACCTTGGCCATCAGGACGTAGGAGGCGTGGAGATAGTTCGCGTTCTTCTCCGTGGGCTGCAGGAGCCGCGTGGCTTCCTTCAGCACCTTCTCCGCCTCGTCGTACAGCCGCAAGGTGACGTAGACGTCCGCCAGCGGCGCATAGAAGTAGCCCACCGTGGGATCGTGCTCGATCGCCTTGCTGTAGTTCTCGACCGCACCTTGCAGATCGTCGGTCCACAGATCCGCCTCAGCGAGTTCGTGGTAGCACTCGGCGTAGTTCGGGTCCTTCTCGATGCACTTCTTCAGAGGCTCCTTCGCCTCCTCGTAGCGATCCTTGTCCCCGGCGCGAGCGAGCTGCATCAACGCGAAGCCGCGCTTGTACCAGTAGTTCGCGAAGTCGGGCGCAATCTGTACGGCGCGAGAGGCCGTGGACGCGACCTTGTCCCAGTCCTCCTTGCGCTCGTACGCCTTGGCCAGCTTCCAGAGGATGCGGTGGTTCGTCGGGTCGAGCTGAGTGGCCTGCTCGTACTTGGAGATCGCCCCTTCGACGTTGACTCGGTAGGCCTTGTCACCTTCGTTGGAGAGGTTGATCGCCTCGATGTGGTCACGGTTACACCCCGTCACCCCCAGCAAGAGGCTGAAGCCCAAAGCTCCCGCCACGAACTTCGACAACACTTTCATCGCGAGCTCACCCTTCTCTGTTCTTCCTCACGCTTACCAACCAGCATGGCTATCAAGCAACGCCCCTGCGCGGTCAGCTCAAACTAGTCGCTAAGCGTGTTCGTCACGCCGACGGCGGCGCGATCAACCGATTCGCCTCCCGAAGAGGCACCGCCCAGCAGCACAGCCGTGGGCGCCTGAAACCGCTCACGGACGACCGTTGTCGGGCGCCGCGAGCAACCGAGTTCGAGCCTCCGACGGTTCGAACAAACAACAAACATCGCGCTGGTTTCGCGCCTATCCACGGCGCTCGTTCCCGCTCCAAGAGGCCCGAAGCATAGGCAGACGGCACGAGCGAAGTAAAGGCGGATCGCGCTAGGATCTCCGCTGGATCACGCGCTTCCGCGGCTAGTTCCGTCACCTCGATGCCGCTTCGATTCCGCCCGCAGTAAGCTCTTCTGAGCACACTGCTCGAGCCGCCGCACGTCACCCACGAGCAGCGTTCCAAGACGCCGACCGCGCGCTTGCTCGAAGCCGTCTTCACAGCGCCTTGAATGCGTC
>JAGQIY010000176.1 GCA_020430865.1 Myxococcales bacterium | reverse complement strand
TTCGTTCGGTGGGGTCGGTGACAAGGTTCGACGCTTTGCTGGGATGGAGAACCGTTCGCGCCCGCGCTCGAGCAGGATATCCCCTGCGGCTCACGACGCATAACGAGGACGCGCAAAGTCGCGCTCTCGCAGCACAAAACGCGGTCTCGAGTCCCGAGCCCCAGCCTCATCCGACCGTCGCGTGCGCGTGCTGAGCGGACGCTAGCGGTGCGTCACGACGGGCCCGCGCCGCTCACCCCGCGCAGAACCGTGTGGTGGCACGCGCAAGAGCGAGTCTCGTGCCAACCGAGTCGCCCGCCCCGCTGACGCGGATCCCTCTGGCCGCCTCGGTGACGACCGCAGGGGTTGAGCGCCGCGCGCGGCTCCGTGACAGCGCGCGGCTTCGAAGACACGACCGGCGACGTGGAGGCAGCGAGCGCGACATCCAATGCACGCTCGAGCACCAACCCTGAAAAAAGTTCAGCGGCTGCGAGCGGCGAGAGCTTGAAGGAGATCACGCCAGCGTCGTCGCGCGTCGCGGTGTGAGAATGAGTGACGCTCGATGCCATGAATGACCGAGCGTCACTGGTTGCTTCTGACGCACGCATTCGCCGCTCGATGGCGCTGCTTTGCAAGGCGAGCCTTCGATGCTGACGTGATCCGCATACCCGGATCGCGCCGGTCTCATGCTGCCCGCCGCGCCCGTGCTCCTCACCCGGCGGCTTGGGGAAACTAGCCACTACCCAACGCCGCCCGCCGTCGCTGCAATTCCTTGGCTACGGGCCGACAGCCTGGCGAGCTCGCGGCGCCCTGAAGGTCAGTTCCGCGCGGGACCGATAGTGGTGACGTTCACACACCAGTGGAGACCCCGCGCAGGAGAGGAGAGGACGTCACACAAAAAAGTGAGTCGCGGCCTGGGCAGCGTTGACAACTGCCACGCGGAGGGTGTTAGGCTTCTAAGTCGAGAGGGGAATTCGGGGGACAGCCGATCGTCTGAAGTCGTGCCTGGAGTCGACCCAAATCGACTGCAGGAGAGGGGCCTCGAGTGAGGGGTTATGAGAGTCTCCTTCCGACCACGACGATCCTGCGCAACAAGAGGTGCGCCACCGCAAGGTGGCGCACCTCACCTATTTCGGTGGTAACCACGCCGCGCGGGTGACCCGGGGGAAACCTCGGGGAAAGAGTGCGCGCCACCCCCGACCCCTCTCCCTTTTCTCGTGTCGCTGCCTGGCTTGCGTGAGCCACGGCCGGCTGCGGGTTTCTTGGCCGCTTGCCCGTGCCCTCGTTAGGCGTGGGGCATGGCAGCGTGGAGCAAGTGGATCGGCGTGGGTGCGGCAACCGGGATCATCCTGGCGCTCGTTCCAGTCGTCCGCGGCAACATCAAGCTGGAGGATGCGCTCAGCAAGGCCAGCCCGGGGAGCAGCAAATCCGACTCCAAGGGACCCAACCTGAAGGGTCTGGACCTACTTCGACTGCGCCTCCAGCCGCGCCGTGTCACCTCACCGCTACCCGACGGCAGGACCGCGGAGCTGACTCTGGATCCCGCGCTTCAGCGCTCCGCGCTCTCCGTGATGAAGAAGTACCGGGTGCCCGAAGCCGGGGCGGTGCTGATGGACATCAAGACCGGTGAGCTGCTGGTCTACGCGAGCTACATCAACGAGGGGCCGAAGAAGGACATCAACGTCCAGGTCGAGGCACCGGTGGCGAGCGTCTTCAAGGTCGTGACGGCCTCGGCGCTGGTCGAGAACGCGCACCTCACTTCGAAGACCGAGCAGTGCTACCACGGCGGCCGGAGCCGCATCACCGCGGACGAGCTGGAGGAAGATCCCGCGCGGGACAAGTGGTGCGCCACGCTGGCCGCCGCCATGGGGCGCTCGTTGAATGTCGTCTTTGCCCGGCTCGCGCAGAAGCACCTCACCCCCGAAGAACTCGAGGCGATGGCCGGCTCCTACGGCTTCAATGCGCCGATCCCCTTCGACGTCCCCACGGAGAAGCCAACCATCGACGTGCCCGTCGAGCCGCTGGAGTTCGCCCGCACCTCTGCTGGGTTCTGGCACAGCAAGATGTCTCCGCTCCAGGGCGTCAGCATCGCCCAGACGGTCGCCAACTCCGGGGTCGCCGTACGCCCCCGCATCGTCCGCTCGATCTCCAAGGACCGCGAGGTGGAGTGGGAGTGGGACGGAAAGCCGGAGGTCTTGCGGCGCAGCATCAAGCCAGAGACCGCGAAGGAGCTGACGCGCATGATGTTGCAGACCGTGCACAACGGCTCCGCCTACAAGCAGTTCCACGACAAGCGTGGCAGGGCCTTCGTGCCGAATATCCACATCGCGGGAAAGACCGGCACGCTCACGGCCCACAGCAAGAACCGGCACTACACGTGGTTCGTTGGCTTCGCCCCTGCGGAAAAACCCGAAGTAGCGGTCAGTGTGCTGGTGGTGAACACCCCGATCTGGCGCATCAAGGGTCCGATGCTGGCGCGTGAAGTGCTCCGGGCCTACTTCGAGCAGCGCGGCAAAAAGTAGGCTGGCGCGGCGCTTGAGGTCTCAAGAAGCGCGCTGGCTGGCCGTTCGTCACGAGTAGCCTCCCGGTGCCAGGACTCTGGGCATCGAGCTTGGGGTCTCTGGCAAAGCACACAGGTGCCACGGACCCCAGTGTATGGACGTCCCCCGCAAGGCTGCGAAGGACGCCTACACGGGCCCCGTCCCGCAACCCGTGCGTTGACTCAAGACGCACGAAACGGGCCGGATTCCTCCCGAACGATCAACACTGTGGGCACGCGAGGATGGAGTGGACTCAGCTGTAGGGGTTGCTAGAGTAGGTACCGTGCAGGTCGTCTTGAGAAAGCTCGGTCGTGGCTCGCGCGCCGTTACTGGCCGCCTGGTACGAGCACCGCGCAAGGGGTCTGTGGTGGTGATCGAGTTCTCGGATGGGATGCACGAGTACGTGACCACGCCCGTCAAGCGAGTGCTGCGGTTGGCTCCCAAGGATGTCTTCTACATCGAGACGGTCAACAGCCGTTATCGACTCGAGGTGCGTGACCCGGAGTCCGCGCTCGAGGACGCCTCCAGCGGTTGAAGCTCGAATCGGCCTGCCGATCTCACGTAGAACTTTCAGGAGCCGCCTCGCGCGGCTCTCGTGTTTTGTGCCCTGGTAATGCGTTTCCTTACGGCATCTCACGCGGCGCAGCCTCGAACGAGGAGCGTGGCGGGGCGAGCGCCTGGGGCCCGAGCCGTGGGTTTGGGGGTGAGGCGCGACGTGGAGCCGTCCGGGACCGCCCGTGGTCTCGTTCGCTCGCCCGAACTCGTGGGCGATTGGTTCATCTGTTCAGTTCGAGCGGACAAACCGACGGGCCGCGGGCACCAGAGACTGGCGGGCGACGGTGTTTTGCGGTAGCAACCCCCTCCCGCGGATCGCCGCGGCCTTCATCGACGCCGTTCGGGCGTCCCTTTCGCGCCGAGTCGCGCACCGTTTCGAGAGAAGAGCACGATGGGTAAGTTCGACAGCCGCAAGTCGCAGAAGATGTGTCGCAAGAAGGCGCAGCGTAAGAAGAAGGAGCGCCTGAAGCGCCGCGCGGAGGAGACCCGCGCCGCCCGCAAGGGCTGAGCTTCGCTCCTAGCGTCCGCTGCGAGTCGTCGACTCGCGTCCCGACGGGAGGGCACCATCGGAGCTCGCCGCCGCTGGCCACTGGCCACCGGCGGCTTCGACGCGTCCGCTACTGGCCTCTGGCGGTTCGATGCGTGCGCTGCCCACGGCGTCCCATGCCGGGTTCTTGGCCCACGACTGGTCCACCTGATAGCGGTCGGGCGTGACCCTCCAGTCCCTTCGCAACGCGGGCCTCAAGTCGCTCGCTGGCATGGTGCTCCTCGGTGCGGTGGCCAGCGTGACCCAGGCGGGCTGCATGCAGCCGCCATCTCGCACGGCACGCCTCACGGAAGCGGCGCGAGAGATGAACCTGGCGGCGCGCTTCGGGCGCATGGACCTCGCAGCGGAGCACGCTGCAAGCGGCGCGAAGGGGCACTTCCTGAGACGTCGCGCACAGTGGGGAAACGACATCCGGGTGGTCGATGTCGAGCTGAGCGGACTCAGCCTGAAGGACGACACCAACGCGGTGGTCCAGGTGGACGTCGCCTGGACGCGAATGGACGAAGGGCAGCTGCGGACCACGCGAGTCGGACAGCAGTGGCAGGATCGTGAAGGAGCCTGGCGGCTGGTGCGCGAGAAGCGCATCGCGGGCGATTTCGGACTCTTCGGCGAAGCGGTCGAAGACGTGCAGACCAAGCCTCACGGCGACGTGCACTTCCCGACCAAGGTCATCCGCTAGCAGGGTCTCTTCAGCCGTCCGCTGGTCCCTGTGGGGCGCACCGCCGGCCCCTGCGGCGCGCAGCTCGGCGGCGCGCAACTTAGAACCGCGCGGAAACATCTGAGGAGGTCTCCGCGCGGCTCTCGACTCGCTACTTGTCCTTCTCCTTGAGCCAGTAGGGCTTGCCGCGGTAGCGGACGATTGCGTCCTTGAACGTGCCCCAGAGGCCCGAGTTCGCGAAGCTACCGGCACCCTTGTAGGCGATGTACACCTTGCCCGAGGCCGTCCCCGCGACCTGAGACGTCGAGCCGCTCTCGTCGAAGGGCTTCACGTCCCAGTCAGTGAACTCGACGTAGTAGGCGTTACTCGAGTTCCAGCTCGTCAGCCCGTCCTGATCGGGGTTCTTGATCTGGAAGAAGCCGTCGCCGTACTTCATGTCCTTCTTCATCTTGGCGCCCTTCTTCGGCGCCTCCGGGAGACGAAGGGTGATGAACTGCGAGCCCGAGACGAAGCCAGTGGGTTTCTCAAGCTTCTTCTCGTAGAAGTTCATGACCCAGCCCTGCTTGACGCCTGGCTCGATCACGACGCTCTGGGGCTCCCAGCGACGACCGTTGGCGTCACCGTTGAGCGGCTCGTCGGGGATCTCCTCGGGCTTGGGTGTGTCCGACCACTTGTAGGTGACGGGCCCACTGGGGGGCGGCTCCTCGGCTCTTGGCTTCTCGGCGCTGGGCGCGGCGCTGGCAGTCGCCGCAGCGGGCACCGCCGAGCCGCTGGCGCTGGGCGCAGGGGCCTCCTCCTTCGAGCAAGCTGCGAGCGAAACCACCAGCAGCCCAGACAGTGCGAACTTCGACTTCATCGCTCCTCCTTCAAACGGCGTTCGTCGCCGGAAACAGCGTCTCCGTGGCAAGGCTCAGCTCATGACCCACTGGGCGAGGCCGAACATCGAGCCATCGGTGGCCATGCACACCGCGAGCTTCCCGACCGTTGGCACGTCGAACGGACCCTGGAAGACGGCGCCGCCGAGCTCCTTGATCCGGGCCACGCTCTGTTCGATGTCTGCGGTCGTGAAGTAGAGAAACCACGAGGAAACGGGCATGCCGTCGGGCCGCTTCATCATGCCACCGGCGTCACCACCCTCTTCACCGCTGCCGAACAGGAAGTACTCCATCTCGGTCATGGGGCCCTTGCGCCACTTCCAGCCCACGACCTCGGAGTACAGCGCCTGGGCCCCGTCCGTGTCAGTGACGAGTAGCTCGTTCCAGCCGACCATCCCCGGCGTGCTCATCGGCACCAGCTCGGGAAGCTCGCCCTCTGGCTTGAACAACGACACCACGCAGTTCTCCGGGTCCATCATCATCGCCATGCGACCCACGCTGGGGATGTCCATTGCGCCCATGGGGAACTGAGCGCCGAGCTTCTTCGCCCGTGCCATGGCGGCGTCCACGTCATCCACGGTCACGTGTCCCATCCAGTGCGAGGGCGCCGGGGTGTCAGCGGGCAGGGCGTTCATCCCGCCGAACGCCTTGTCGCCGATGTTGAGCATCGGGTACTCCGGCATGTCTGCGGGCGCGGCGTCGGGTTTCCATGAGACAATGTTCCAGCCGAAGAGCTTCGTGTAGAACTCCTTGGCCTTGTCCAGATCCTTGGTGTTGAGATCGTACCAAACGAACTTAGCGGTCATCGTTCCCTCCTCGGTGCCACGAACTCGCGTTGCGAGTCTGTGCTCTGCTACGAGGTGACCGGGGTATCCCGATCCCGGCGTGGCTGCTAGTGGGCGCCGGAACGTGGAGAATTGCCCGGGGAATCTCGCGGACGGTGGTGAGCAGCGATCTCCCGGCGGGCTCGGCAACGCCAGCGGCTCCGCGCCATGTGACAGAGAGCTGCGTCGCGGCCCGCGCTCGAAGGGCGGGCCGAGCTCGCGAGGAGGTGGAACCGAAGGGTTCTCGGGTCGGCGTGCCAGGACGGGCTTGGTGCGCTCTGTTACCGTGCGGTCATGCGGTGGTTCATGGGTCTGGGACTGGGGATCGTCTGGGTGGCCGCTTGCGGTTCGGAGGACGGGACGAAGCAGCGCCAAGGGCAGGATGCGGGGGCGGATGGCAGTCTTGGCGCGACCGGTGGGACGCGTGGAGGGAGCGCCGGTTCGTCCAGCGTCGGAGGCGCTTCGAGTGGCGGCGACTCCGGTGCCAGCGCAGCCGGGACGGGCGCGGCGGGAAGCGCCGGTGCCAGCGGAAGTCCTGGAGCCGGTGGGAGCGGCGGCCTCGTGGACGCGGGGAGCGACTCGGGAAGCGGCGGAGCCGGTGGAGTCACCGACGCCGGCTGCGGGTCGACCACGGTCGGCGCCGCCACGATACAGTGGAGCCACACCTTCGGCACCGCGGTGAATGACCGCGCGGCAGATGTCACGACCGGCGCGTCCGACGAGGTCTTCGTCGTCGGGTACACGTCGGGTGTCCTGGGCGCGGTGGACGCACCGGGGGACGACGCGTTTCTGCAGAAGCTCGACGCCGCGGGCAACGTCGCCTGGACCCATCAGTTCGGCAGCGCCGGCAACGATAGCGCGAGCTCGGTGCGTCTGGACTCCGATGCCAACATCCTGGTCGGCGGGATCACCTCGGGCGATCTCCAGGGGTCGAATCAAGGGAAGTTCGATGGCTTCGTGCGCAAGCTGAAGAACGGTACCAGTGGACCAGAGGAGCAGTGGACGTACCAGTTCGGAACCGCGGAGGACGAGTATGTCCATGCCATTGCGGCGGACTCCGCTGGCAACGTCCTGATCACGGGGCGGACGCTCGGGGACTTGTCCGGGAACTCCGCTGGAGCCTCGGATGTTTACGTGCGGAAACTCGACAAGCTCGGAGTCGAGTCCTGGACGGTCCAGTTCGGCACCAGCGGAGCCGAGCAGGGCATGGCCATCGCC
>JAGQIY010001518.1 GCA_020430865.1 Myxococcales bacterium | reverse complement strand
CGTTGGTGGGGAAGTTGGGGTTGCTTGCGTTCTTCAGATCAGAGCTGGTGTCGCAGCAGGTGACGCTGCCGCCGATGCACTTGCTCTTGCCCTTGTGAGCAGCGGTGGAGCACTCGCCCGACGGGCCGCCGAAGCAGTCCTTGCCTACGTTCGCGTCGTCGGTCTCCAGGCTTGGGTCGGCGTTGTCGATCAGACCATCGCAGTCGTTGTCGATGCCGTCGCACACCTCCGGGCCGGGAGTCGCGACCGAGCACTGGTACTCGCAGCCGTTGTCCGGTGAGCCGTCCACGTCGTAGTAGCCGGGATCACACTGATCGATCTGACATTTAGTGTTCGTCTCGTCGCAGGCGGCGCCCGAGCCCGCGGTGGTCTCGCACTTCGCGGTTCCGTTCGGAATCACGCATTTCTTGCCGCAACGGCCACAATTGAGCACGTCGTTGCAGGTGTTCACGTCCTCATCGACGGTGCCATCGCAGTCATCGTCGCGGCCGCAGATCTGAGCCGTCGTGCCGCCGCTGTCCGTGGTCACGCTGCCATCCGGGTTCCAGGGGCAGTAGTACTCGCAGCCGTTCTTCGGGTTGCCATCGAGATCGTAGAACTCGGACTCGCACTTCTCGTAGGTGCAGGTGCCCGCCTGGGTACCGTCAGTCACCGATGGCGGGGTACAGCCAGGGTTCACCAGGTGCTCGCCCAAGGTGCAGTTCGTCTGACAGTTGCCGCAGTTCTGGGGGCGCGTGTAGTCGATGTCCTCGTCGATCTGCCCATCGCAGTCGTCGTCGAGACCGTTGCACAGCTCTTGGTCGAGGCAGCCATCCGGCCTCGCCGCGTCGTTGCCGCCGTCGAACTGGATGAAGCCACCCGTTCCGGTGTCGATCCCGAAACCGTCTAGCTGACCTCCATCGAAGCTGGCACCGCCGCTACCGCCGTTTGCCGGGTTGTCGCCTTCACAATCGTCGAAGCAATAACTCTCAGTCGCGCAACCCATGACGCCGGTGAGCGCGGTGGCTCCGGCAAGGATGAGTGCGGTCCACACGTGGGGTCTCATTTCGAGGCTCCTTCCGACTTCTGCGCGCCAAAGGGACGTCGCTTGCGACGTCGCATCCAAACAAGAGCCAAGCCGAGGCCTGCGAAGGCCAGACCGGCAGGATTTCCACGCTGATTCACTCGACAGGCGCAGCCGCCGCCGCCAGTGGCGAGCCCCCAGACGCCCTTGGGCGCTTCGCTGGAGGTTCCGGCGTTGCCCGCGTTCCCTGCGTTTCCGCTGCTGCCGGCGGTCGCGCCGCTTCCAGCGGTCCCCCCGTTGCCCGCGGTTCCGCCGTTGGCCGCGCCGCCCGTTCCACCGGTTCCGCCGGTGGCGGCGGTCTCGGTGTAGCAGTTGCCGTCGCGGCACTCCTGACCAGCTGGACAGAGCACGCCGGCGCAGGGGTCGTCACCGCACGAGCCGTCGACGGGGTCGCAGGTGCTTCCGTCGTCGCAGAAGGGATTGGCGCAGCTGCTGTCGGCGCAGGCGAAGCCGGCGTCTTGTTCTCCCTTGCAGACCTGTCCAGCTGGGCAGTCCTGAGCGCAGCCGGTGGGCTCGCAGGTTCCGTCCTTGCAGACCTCGGCGGCTGGGCAGTCGACGCCAGCGCAGGAGCCGGTGCAGTTGGCTTCGGTGAAGGTGCCGTTGGGCTTGCAGACCTCTCCAGGCTGACAGGGGTTTGGCTCGCAGGGGTCATCGACGCAGGCGCCGTTGTGACAGGCGAGACCATCGGCGCAGCCGAAGAAGTTGCAGTTGGTGTCGGGTCGACACTCTCCCGCGAAGCGTCCGTAGGGGACGCACTGCTGTCCGTCGGGGCAGGCGATGCCGTAGCAGGGACCCTGACAGCCGGCTTGTCCCTTGCAGGCGCAGACGGGTACGTCACGCCCGCCGACCCTGGGTGTGCCTTCGGGACCGCAGGCGAGGGAGCCGTTGGTGTTGAAGGTGGTCTTGGTGGAGCAATCTCCGCAGGGATCCGAGACACAGAAGTCTCCCGCGGTCTGGTCGGTGCCCGAGCGGTCGACGCTCTTGCAGTCGGAGCCTGTGGGGCACTTGAACTCGCCGGAGCCGCAGGGCTCGGCGCACTGGCAGTTGCCGGCGCTGGCCTCGACGCAGGTCTTGCCGGGGTTGCAGAGCGCCTGCTCGCTCGGCTCGGCGTCCTCGTCGACTTGGCCGTCGCAGTCGTTGTCGAGGCAGTCGCAGACCTCGGGCTGGGGTCCGACACCTCCAGAGCAGACGACGGCGCCCTGGACGCAGGCGAGCTTTCCTGGGGAGCACTGTCCCACGGCGACTCCGCAGTCGTCGCCGATCTTTCGGGATGGGTCGTTGGGATCCGCGGTGCCGTTGATTCCGTCGGGAGCTGGTCCGGCCTCGTCGACCTGTCCGTCGCAGTCGTTGTCCTTGCCGTCGCAGACCTCGGGGGTGGGTCCGACACCTCCGTTGCAGATGAGGGTGCCAGAGCCCTGGGTGTCGCAGATGAGGACGCCGGGTCGGCACTCACCCTGGTCGCGGTTGCCTGGGTAGTCGTTGGTGTCGTAGGTTGCGTTGCAGGCGTTTCCTAGCGGAATTCCGTTGTCGATGTCACCGTCGCAGTCGTTGTCCTTGCCATCGCAGGTCTCGGCGACCGGTCCCTGGCCACCGTCGCACTTGAGGGTGCCGTTGTCGCAGATGTTGGTGCCGGTGCTGCACTCGCCCTCGTCGATGCCGCAGGTGTCGCCGACGGGTGAGCCGAGTGCGTCGTCGGCGGTGCCGTTGCAGTCGTTGTCAGCGCCGTCGCAGACCTCGCTGGAGGGGACGGTGCCGCCGGTGCAAGCCCAGCCGTTGAGTCCGTCACAAACGAGTGTTCCGGTCTGACAGGGGGAGGTGAGGGTGCCGTTTGCCTTGCAGGTGGCGCCCGGTGGCGGGCACCAGGCGAGCCCTTGATGCTGACACTGCGGTGGCGGGGTGCAGCCCGAGGCGCTGGTGTTCCAGCACGCGACGTTGGTGGGGGCATCCATCAAGGGCGCGTCGTCGGTGATGCCGTTGCAGTCGTCGTCGATGCCGTTGCAGACCTCGGGAGCGGGCGGGCTGCCGCCGGAGCAGACGAGGGTGCCGCCGACGCAGTCGGTCAGGCCCTTTCGACACTGACCCGCGTTGGTGCCGCACTCATTGCCTTCGCCAGGCAAGGTGCCTTCGTCGACGCTGCCGTCGCAGTCGTTGTCGATGCCGTCGCAGATCTCGGGGCTCGGCCCGACGTATCCGGTGCAGGTGCCGAAGCAGGGCTTGGTGCCTCGCTTGCACTGGGAGTTTGGTCCGTAGTTGAGGCCGGACTGCCCGGGGACGTCGCAGGCGGTGGGGGGGAGCTCGTCGATCTGGTTGTTGCAGTCGTTGTCGAGCCCGTCGCAGATCTCGGTGCCGGGGGAGGCCGAGCAGGTGGTGAGCCTGGACGCGGGGTGCCCAGGCAGGCATCCGTTGGGCGTGGAGACGGAGCCGCCGGCGGGGCAGGAGCGAACGCCTGCGCAGTTAGCTGGGGGTGAGAATCCGCAGGGAATATCTGCGATTCCCTCGTCGACCTGTCCGTCGCAGTCGTTGTCGCAGCCGTCGCAGATTTCTGCGGAGGGGACGCACTGAGCGCAGCCGGGGAGGGAGAAGGGCTGCGAGGAGCCGGAGACGTTGTCGACGACGCCGTCGCAGTCGTCATCTGCGCCGTTGCAGGTCTCGGGCATCGGGCAGCAGACGGGGTCGCCGAACCCTTCGTCGGTCTGTCCGTCGCAGTTGTCGTCGTTGCCGTTGCACTGCTCTCCGGCGTTGGGACACAGGCCGAGCGTCGGGTTGTCGGCTTGAACGGAGGTGACGCAGGGGATCTTGGTGACGTCGGGGGTGCCGCTTGCGACGGAGGTGGCGTACTGCGCGAGACAGGTCGCGCGGTTGCCCGAGCAGCAGTCGGAGCGGGTGTTGCAGTAGTGGGTATAGCCCTCGTCGATGCAGTCGTTGCAGTTGTCGTCGACGTTGTTGCAGTTTTCCGGGCGGATCTGGCTGGAGATGATGGTCGCCAGCGCCGAGCTGAGCTCGGCCTCGTTGCTCGCCAGGACGGCGGCGGTCGAGTTGTTCTCGACGCCGTCATCACCGGCGTCCGCGATGCGGTCGGCGTCGTTGCCCGCGCCGCCGCCGAAGTCGATCACGAAGGTGCGGACATGCCAGGCGATGCCGCCCACCGTGAAGCCGTTGTAGAGGTCGTGAGCGGCGTCCACCGCGTGGCCGATCGAGTCGCAGGTCTCGGCGCCATCGGTGACCAGGATCACGTTGACCGAACGACACGGACGCTCACCTTGCGCGGAGGTGCCAAGGGGCGTCGTGTAGGTCGCGCCGCCGCCGCCCGGGAAGCTCCAGCTACTCGAGTAGTAGCGGTACATGTCGCGCAGGATGCCGTTCAGCGGCGTGCAGCCCGCCGCGAATAGCTCCCGGCTACCCGTGCAGTCGTTGTCTACCCATTGCAGCAGGTTCGAGACGTTCGACGCGTCCGGGTTGGACGCCCAGAAGTTGTCGCGCCACATCGGCACCAGGATGTTCGCGCCGGCACGGCTCGAGGATGTACCGTTGGGGCTCGGCTCAGGGCCACATCCGAAGCCGTTGATATTGAAGCTCGAGCAGCGGCCCGACGACGTATTGGGCAACATCGCAACCTGGCAACCGCTGTAACAGCTGGAACCATTGCAGTTCAGCATCTGCACGGCGAACGATGCCAGGCCGAAGTTGGCCTCGCTGAAGGCGTTCACGGTGTTCCGCACGGCACACCGCCCGTGCCCCAGCTTGTTGCTGGGGTAGCCGCAGGAGTTCGAGCCGAGATTGCCATCCGCCATCGAGCCAGAGGTGTCGAAGGCGATCATGAAGTAAGGCTTGGCGGGCGCGGGCCAGTCCGCGGGGTTCGGCGAGTCGCAGCTCTGAGCCTGCGCGTTGGCGGTCAAGGCGAGGGAAGCGCCAAGTCCCGCCACCAGCCCCAGAGCCGCCAGCTCCAAGCGAGAAGTTTTGTGTCCCACGTTTCGTCTCCCAGTCACGTCGTATCTGCGGACGAACTTCACACGATCTTCAGCCTGCGACCGAAGACCGACAGCCATCCTCTGCCAAGCCTTACGAGGATCCCAAAATCTTCCCTGGGATTCCAGGCGAGTTTTCACTTTCCACGGCGAGCGCCGAGTCCCTTCTGTGGGTGGGCGTAGGGGTCACCCACTGTCATGAGCTCGCCTTGTTGGGCGTTGCGGCGTTGCGGCGTTGCGGCGTTGCGGCGTGTTGCGGGGCGGACTTGTTCGGGGCCGCTGGGTTGTTTGGCGGGCCGGGTTGTGAGGCGGCCGGGTTGTGAGGCGGCCGGGGTGTTGGGCGCGGCGTGAGCCTCGAGCCTCAGTGGCGGAGCGCTGCTCGACGCTTGCGTCGACGCACAACGCCCACGCCGACGAGCAGCCCGAGCCAGAGCGCCGAACGCGAGGAGCTACCAGGCTGCGTGCGACAGGCGCAGCCGCCGCCGCCAGTGGCGAGCCCCCAGACGCCCTTGGGCGCTTCGCTGGAGGTTCCGGCGTTGCCCGCGTTCCCTGCGTTTCCGCTGCTGCCGGCGGTCGCG
>JAGQIY010001522.1 GCA_020430865.1 Myxococcales bacterium | reverse complement strand
GGACCCGCAGAAGTCGGAGATCTACTGGTGCAACGAGGCGGCGCAGCGCCTCTTCGGCCGCCTGGACCTCGTCGGCTCCAAGCTGGAGACGCTGATGCCCGAGTCCATCGCCGAGCGCCACGCGGGCATCATCGCCGGCTACGTCGACCGCTACGCCGCCGAGTTCAAGAAGACGGGGCAGCCCACCGACTCGCGCCTGCTCGACGTCGTGCCGCCGCGGCGCCTGCCCGTCGTCCGCAAGGTCAACGGCCGCGACCAGATCATCCACGTCGACGCCTGGGTGCGCTCGCTGCGCGTCAACGGCGAGCCGCTGGACCAGCCGCCGCGCTTGATGTGCCTCGAGGCCGTCGAGGCGGAGCAGGCGCACATCGACACGCAGGAGGCCCGCATCTTCAAGGCGGCTCTGATGCACGTCGGCGACGGCATCGTGATGGCGGACTACAACGGCCGCATCGAGTGGGTGAACCGGGCGATGGAGAAGCTGTGCGGCTACCCGCTGGCGGCGATCCGCGCCGTGCGCGGCACGGTGAACCTGTTCCTGCCCGACAACATCACGCCCCAGATGCACGAGGGCTATCTGCAGCACTTCCGCAACACGCGCCAGACCGCCGCCGCAACCCTGCGCGCCGAGTCGCAGGCCGTCGTGGTGCAGCGCCGCGTCTTCATGAAGACGGCGCTGCCGCCCTTCAAGGAGGAGATCCTCCTGCGCGTCGAGGTGGCCTACGACAAGCTCATCGCCTTCATCAAGTCGACGGCTGAGTTCATCCCGCGCGACGAGTTCGAGAACGAGCGCCTGAAGCTGCTGCTGCCCGCGTCGGTGTGCAAGCTGCTGCGCGGCGTCGACGCGACGCTGGACATCACGTCGCACTTCTGGGAGTTCGACGACAAGACGGTCTTCTTCACGGACCTCGAGGGCTTCAGCGAGTGGAGCAAGAGCCGCAGCGCGCAGCAGGTGCACGACCGCATGCAGCCCATGTTCTCCGAGTTCGAGCAGATCATCGCCTCCTTCGGCGGCGAGCTGGTGCACCGCGTCGGCGACGCCGTGCTGGCCGTCTTCGGCCTCAACGGCGAGGAGCGCCACCACGCGCGCTACGCCGTGGCCTGCGCGGCGGAGCTGCAGATGTGGTCCATCCAGAACCACTTCTCGATCCGCATCGGCGTGCACTCGGGCCAGATCGGTGCCGGCATCTACGGCAGCAGCAAGGGCCGCCCCGGCTTCGACGTGTGGGGCCCCGTCGTCAACGCGGCGAAGCGGCTCGAGAGCACGGCCTGGCCCGGCGGCGTGCACATCACCAAGAAGGTCGTCGAGTCGCTGGGCCACAAGATGGCCGGCCCCATCCACCAGATCGTGCAGCCGCACCGCCTCGAGGGCTGCAAGGGCGTGCCCGACCAGGACACCTTCATGCTGCCCGTGCGCGACGACAACGGCAACTCGGCGACCGGCATCGCGCTGCCCGAGAAGTTCGTGCAGATGATCAACCAGCAGAAGGGCCGCTACGCTCGCTGGAAGATCCAGAGCGAGGAGACGGAGCGTCGTCTGGCGGAGCTGCAGAAGGCGGCAAGGCAGTAATGTTAAGACACCGTAACGATGACGAAAGTTTGTGAGTACTAAATAAAACGAAACGACGACTTCAACCAGGGATGTGAAACGGATTTTTTCTTCTTTTTCATGTTGTGCAAGGATTGATTTTTGATGTTGCTTTTTTT
>JAGQIY010000013.1 GCA_020430865.1 Myxococcales bacterium | reverse complement strand
TTCGCCGTGCGCGGCCAGGTAAGCAGGGGTGTTCCGCCACTCCTCGTGAGGCGCCACGAGCGGCTCCGCCATCCACTCCGTGGCGCCAGGACCGCACCCAGAGGCGCCCAGGAGCGAGCCCATCACCACCACGCCCAGCGCCAATCCCGCACGCTTTGCCATGTTCAGGCCATGCCCGAAACGACTGCGCCGGGCCAACTATGTGCGCTGCAGCCAGTGTCCGAGGCGCCGTGAGTCCATGGAATCCCCAGCCTAGCTTCGCTATGACTCTTGCCCCATGAGCGACGAGAAGACAGGCGGGGGCATCGCGGGGTTTGGCATTCAGTTCGGCACCGGGGGCAACCCGAAAGCCACGGTGGGAGATGCCGCCGGTGAAGAGAGCGCCCTTGGCGGCCCCTTCCGGATCGTCGTCGTGAGTCAGGTCACCGCCGGCTCCCAGTACTCCACGGGTGCCGACCCGGTGCCCAACATCAAGCGCCTGAGTCGCTCTGACTTCGATCGCGTGATGAGCGAGCTCGCGCCGAGCTTCTCCATCGAGGTGCAGACGGCGCTCACCGACAAGCCGCTGCGCGTCGATCTGCGCTGGGAGCGCATGAAGTCGCTCAAGCCTCAGAGCGTCATCGATCAAGTGCCGGCGCTGCGCGCGTTGATCGACGCCCGGCGGGTGCTGCAAAACCTGGTCGAGCGCCGTATCGATCGCGATGCCGCGCGGATTCAGCTCTCGCGGGTGTTGCCAGCCGGTCGCTTCAACGACGACCTGTGCCGCGATCTGGCCACGGAGGGGGCCGCGACGACGGCGGCGGCTCCCGCACCCGCGGCGGCGCCCGCCGCGACCAGCAAGCCGGCGCAAGGCGGCGGTGGCCTGGACGCGCTGCTGGACCAGGTCGACATCGCGACGCCCCAACAACGCCTGGAGGAGGTCGCTCCAGGCGCCGCCTCCTCGCTGATCGCGGCGGTGGCGAAGAGCGCGAGCGGCACCAAGGGTGCGGTCGTCGGCAATAGCCTGGATCGCGCGATTTCCCGTATCGAGACCACCTTCAGCGACCTCCTGGACGCCATCCTCTGCCACCCGGAGACCCAGCGCCTGGAGTCGACCTGGCGAGGCCTGTGGCTCCTGCTGGAGAACGCCAACACCGGCGCCGGCGTCGAGATCGACCTGCTGCCAGTGTGTGAAGGCGCGGACAAGATCACCGAGGCGCTGACCATCCTGGCCCGCCGCGAAGGCATCCACGAGGCCGAGCGCGCGCCAGTGGATCTGGTCGTGATCGACGCTCAGGTCGGCAGCTCCCAGGCGGAACTCAAGGCGCTGGAAGCCTGGAGCGTGGTCGCCGAAGTGCTGCGGGCGCCGCTGGTGACTGGCGGCACCCATGAGCTGGTCGGCGTCGACCAGCTGGAGGATCTCGCCTACACCGAGCGCCGCCACACGAACTCCACGGACCCACGGGCGGTCGCGGCGCGCGCCGTGGCTGGCCGGGACTCCGCGCGCTGGGCCTGCGTCGCGCTCAATCGGGTGCTGGTGCGCGCGGCGTACACCAACGAGACGTCGCGCTCGAAGGAGATCCCCTTCGGACAGGATCCGAAGGGCAAGGGTCATGTCTTCGCTGGCGCTTACTGGGTGATCGCCAGTCGCTGTGCAGACAGCTACGTGCGCACCGGCCTCGGCACGGCGATGACTGGTGGTAGCGATGGCCTGCTCAGCGGCTTGCCCGTGCACGAGATCGAGGATCGGGGCGAGCACGCCGCCATCCCCGTCGAGGTGTTCATCTCCAGCGAGGCCCAGGCGGAGCTGGCACGCGCCGGCATCACGAGCCTCGGTTGCGCGCGGAACCGCGACATGGCGATCCTGAGCCACGCCACGATGTTCTACCGGGAGCCGAGCAAGACCGGCGGGGACGCAGCCAACGCCAGTTCGTCGCTTGCCGATCAGCTGTTCGTGGGGCGCTTCTCCCACGCCGTGGAGATGGTGGCCGCAGCCATCCCGACGCACGCGGCGCCAAACGCCGCGGCCGACGTCGCGCGCATCGCCCTGGACGACTTCTTCAAGAACCCCCCGCCGGTTGGTCCGGAAATCGACGCCAAGGTCAAGGACGGCTTGCTCGAGGTCACCGTACGGCCCCGTCGCTTCGCGGGCATCACCCTGCAGGAAGTGACGCTGGCGGCGCCGCTCGCTCAGTAGCAGTCGCGCTCCGGCTTCCGCACGCAACCGAGCTCGAGGACCCGACAGACCCACTACTGCGACCGCGCGGATACCAAGCCGATCCATCGGCGGGGCAAGTCACAACGAATCTGGAGCGGCGCCGGGAGGTGTCCCCGCGACGCCCGAGCCAGGAGCAGAAACACCGAGAACCGCCGGGTGGCCGCATGTCCGGCCGAGGCGCCCGCCGGGACCGCGCGGTCCCAGTCATGTTATCTCGACAAGGCATCCGAGATGCCATACTTCAAGAGCTCTTCGCCTGGGCACTTGCCAGCGACACGGCGAAGCAGTGGAGGGTTATGAGTAGGGTCGAGTGGCTGCGAAATCAGATCGACGCCGCGGAACGTGACGCGACGCATGCGGCGAGTGGACGCATCGATGACGCATGGAACTCAGTGCGGCAGAGCTATGGACTCACCTCTTCGCCACTCGATGCCGGTACTCCGATCCCAGCGAGTGAACTCTCCGAGGTCCTTCTCGCGCTGCGCCGCCGTGCGGAGCAACAGCTGTCCAGTCTGACCTCGGTCGAGCAACACGGCGCCGACGCTGCGGCGCTCCGGAGCCGGCTACAGTCGCTCGGTAGTACCAGCGCTCCGGCCCCGGGCGTGGGTGGGCTGCTCGGAGGCATCTTTGCGAACGCCGCCGCGGGCAAGAACTGGGAGTCAAGCGAGGGTGGGTCCTGCCAGCTGACGTTGCGCTGCCCCCACTGTGGCGCATATCAAGAGCGCGCGCTGAATTTTCTCTGCGGATACTGCCACGGTTCAATCGCGGGAGGTGATGAGTGACGCCCGAGCAGCTCGCGTTGGTCGCGCGCCTCGACGGATTCGTCGCGCAACTCCAGCAGCGGCTCCAGGCGATCTTCGCCGAAGCCACCGCGGGCATCGACGCGTTGATGCATCAGCGTCCAGGAGAGCTGGTTCCGATCCGCAACGCGCTCTCCGGCGTTGAAGCCCTCGCGAAGCAGCTAACAAGGACCCTGCAAGACACCTGGGATCAACGCATCGAGCCGATGTTTCGCCCTCACGGTGAACGATTCCTGACAGCTGGCGAACACCGCAAGGAGGAAGCTCGCCAGGATATCGAACAGGCAGTGACCCGCTTCCGGCTGGAGCAGGAGTCGCGCTGTCTTGGTGCCATGTATCCGGCAGTCCAGGTCGCCATCTCGCAGGCTCGGCCCTGCACGAACTGTGGCGCGCCCCTTCGGCTGGCTGTGCCCTACGAAGCGGAGTCACTGAGCTGCTCGAGCTGTGGCGTCATCAACCAGCTGATGCCGGAAGCGCTCGTCAGAAACTACTTTCTGTTCGGCCAAGAAATTTTCCCCGCGGCAGCGGCTCACCCGGTTCGCGTGGAGATCGAGCGCGCGGAGCGGTTGATGGATCGCGAGCTGCGCGAATCCGGACAGAAGGAAACGCTCGAGAGCCGCCAGCAGCGAGAAGCCCTCGAGCGCAAGTACTGGGAGACTTACGCGGCAGCGAAGGGCAGTTTCCTCGGGCGCCCGCCGGAAACTGCCCTGATCGAGAGCCGCATGGCTCAGTTCCGAGAGGGTCTCAGAAGCTGATTCCTTGAGCCACGTTGGGCTGACCCGCTGCATACTGGCGCTGGTAGAACTCCAGCTTCTCGGAGTAGGCGCTCTGGAGGGACATATCCTCCATCATGCGGGTCATCCACCAGCTCGCGATGTTGCCATAGTCCATGATGGAGACCCCGAACCGACGCTCCACTTCGGCACTCATGTCGACTCCCATCTCCCCCCACGCTGCCATCGCCCCGGCGAGTTCACAGTAGCGCTCGAATGACATGGGCTCCTCGCCACCTGCCCCGGTGCCGTTGAAGTCCGTCGCCACTGCCGCCTGCCCCGCGGCACCGTGTGCACCGACGCCCTGGGCCATGTAGGCCTCGCCGAACAGGCGTCCCAGTGTTCCAGAGCTGTCGTTCTGCATACGCGCGGTCCACTGGGAGTTGGCTTGAAGCCAGGCCGGCATGTCTAGCCCGTGAGTCGCCAAGAGCTGCACGAACTCGGACTCACTCACGCTCGCCACCTTCGCGGTCAACTGGGCATACAGCTCGAAGCTCACCCCCGCGATGGGCTCCATGAGCCCGGGATTCGCCTGCAGTGCGGCTTCGCCGCGTTCGGTCTCCAGGCGACGTGACGCCTTCCATGCAGCGGCAGCGAACGCGTCCCCACCAAAGACGCAGTTCGCGACCAGTGGTCCCGTCCTCTCTCCGTAGTACTTCAGCACCGTACTGCGGACCCGATACCACTGACCGACGCTCCCATAGCCGAAGCTCAGGAGTCGCTGTTCGATCTTCTCGGCGTCACCCTTCAGCGTGTCCAGCGTCATCTCGTGGAACACCAGCTCCTCCACCTGTTCTTGCGGGGACCTGTTCAGGAGCGGCCCCCAGTCGTCGCGCCACTGTTCCGGGGGGACCCGGCTCTCGTGCCTGTCCACCCAACCAACGTCGCCGTCGTCCTCCACCAGGTCGGCCCCGTCAGAGCTGCGCAGAACTCTCGCGCCGACACCAGTGCCGTGCACCTTGAGGTGCTCGATGCCCTGGATGTCGTCCGCACCTTGTACTTGCTGCTGGAAGATCGCAGCTCGTTCAGCGTCTGAGAGCACATTCGCAGGAGGCGGACTCACCACGGGAGCTGAAGTGCCACCGAACAGCGACTTGAGCCAGGCAAAGAATCCAGTTGGTGCATGTTGACTCGTGTGTTGCATATATTTCCCCACGGCAATATTGGCCCCGGAAATTCGGAGTCGACAGACAGTGCGTCGACACGACGACGCACCGCGGAATGAACCGCCGCGAACACGCTAGCCGCGCGCCCGACGACAGTCCACTCACAATGACGCGCAAAGCGGCGACCTCGCGGCAACCGACCAAGCGACCTCGACGCGACCGCACGGTCCAGCGAGCGCGGAGCCTCTCCCGCCGCTGGTTGCTCGAACCGCACGGTAGCCATGCGAACACCTCGATCGGAGAGGGCTCCAAGGGCCGGAACGGCATGCCGCTGCTGGCTCTCGATGACCATGGGGCCTTCCAGAGCTGCCTGCACACCTCCCGCGGGTCGCTTCGCGGATCGACGCAGCCGGGCCGCGCCATCCCCGCGCTCCACTACGAAGCGGGGCACTCGCAGAGAGCTGCGCGGTACGAAGGCGAACAACGGCGGCTCCCACTCACGCTGGGCGGTGACCTCCTCGACACCGCGATCGGCGACGATGACCATTGCGTGTGAAGCGCCGCGCGTTCGTCGAGTGCGCAGGCGACGACCCGTGACGGGGCGAGTGAGCGGGCGTTCCCAGGGAGCAGCACGGACTGGCCTTTCCGTCGCGACGCGCCGTAGCCCGGGTGCGCCCTCACCCCCGACCCCGCTTTCCACGACAAATAGGCAGGTGGAGCGGTCAGGTGCATTCCACGCCCCACCGCTGGTCACTCCGCGTTACGCTCGCGCCCATGGCTGAGTGGGCATACGTGAAGCTGGAAGAGAAGGTCGCGAAACTCAATGGCATGCCGATGCAAGTACCGGTGCCGAAAGAGGAGTTCGAAGGCCTGGCAGAGAAGGGCCTCGACGGCGCGAAGGTCCGCGAGTGGATCGGCAAGTTCATGGCCGAGGTGCCGGGCTCGTGGCGTCAGCAGAACAACGAGCTCGCTTCGCGCTACGACGCTTTCCTCGCCAAGGGCATGCACTGGGACAAGGCTCAGAAGGCCTTCCAGAAGGGCGACAGCGAAGCCGCGATCAAGGCGCTCAAGATGATCACGCGCGTCGACAAGGACGACGCCGCCGCGCGCATGAACCTGGCCATGGCTCTTGCTTCCTCGGGGCAATATCCCGAGGCGCTGGAGGCCTTCAAGGCCATCGAGGACGTCGCCAAGGGTGACCCCGACTACCACGTGGCGAAGGGCAACGTGGAGATCGCCCTCCAGCAACCGGACGACGCGATCAACGACTTCGCCGACGCGCTGGAGGCCAAGCCCGACTGCAAGCCCGCGATGGATGGGCTCGTCAGCCTCGGCGTGCTGATGCGCGTCTACGAGGATCCGAAGGACGCCTCCAGCCTGACCTACGTGCGCCGGGACTCCTTGCTGGACTACTACGAGGACGTCTGGGGCAGCGCCGAGCGCGACGTCGCCTACTACCTGGAGCAGATCGCCTATCACGAGCTGGAGCGGCGCTGGGACGTGGTGGTCGCCGCGGCCGACCGCGCTCTGGCGCTGGACGCCAATGACGAACGCGCGGCCGCAGCGCGGGTCTCGGCCATGCGCTCGCTGAAGCGAGACGACGCAGCGGACGAAGCCAGGAAGTTCCTCGAGACTCACCCGGAGTCGGTGCCGATGCTGGTCGAGCTGGCTCAGTGTGTCGGGGCGCGGAGCGACGAGGGCAAGGCGCTGCTCGACAAGGCGCTCGAGCTGGACCCGGGGGATCAGATCGCGCTGACGTTGCGCTTCTGGCCTGACAGCGGCGACGAGCTGCAGCCGCTGCTCGCAGCGCTACCGGACCTGAAGGCCTTCGCCGAGGCCCACGCCGAGTGCGCCGGGACCTGGCGCAGCGTCGGACGCGCCATGCTCCGTCTGGGCAAGGACGACGAGGCCCTCGATGTTTTCCGCAAGGCAATCTCGCTTGCGCCAGAGGACGATGACCTGCGCAGCGAGTTCTGGAGCGAGCTCGGTCGGCTGCAGAAGTGGGACCAGATCCTCGAGGACGCCGAGGGTGTCGAGGACATCAACCAGCGCTCCTGGCAGCTACGCTGGGGCGAAGCCGAAGCCTACGCTGGCAGCGGCAAGAAGATTGAAGCCCGAGCAGCGTTCACCGCAATCAATCAGGACGAGTCCCTGCTGATCGACATCCGGCGCCGAGCCAAGCGGGCGGCAGAACGCACCATGGGCGGCGGCGAGGAGTAGGCGCGCTCAGAGTTCCTGATATCCGCCGGGAATGACGAACAGGTCGTCCCGGCCGGCGATCATCAGCTCCCCCCAGCACGCGAGCTTCGAGCGCACCGCGAAGTAGACGACCTTCTCGGTGTTCCCGATGGGGCCCAGCACCGCCAGGTTCGAGCGATGCACGCCCCAGGTCCCGGGCCCGTGCTCCAGGATGGCTTCGTGCAGGTCCCGTCCCGCCTCCTGAGGATCGCCCAGGATCGCGACGCGCAGCCGCACGACGCTGTCGCCCTTGCCGGTCAGGTCCAGGTAGACCAGGTCGCTTCGGCGCTGGGTAACCTTCACCTTGAAGCCGCGCTGCCTGAGGAACTGCACGAGCTCCTGATAGCCGAGCCGCTGGTAGTCGGGCGCCAGGTCGTAGCCCTCGCAGGCCTTCTGGTTCAACCGGATGCTGCCCGGCTTCATGCTGCCCGAGTCCTCGTCGAAGCCCTCGGTGTTGTCCCGCGCGTAGTCGCGGTTGGTCTCGGTGAGATAAACCGCCTGGCTCGAACCACCACAGCCATACAGCGTGGAGCCGAGGCCAGCGAGCAGCACCAAACGCGACCAGACACGCACTGAGAAACGCACGTAGCAAGGCTACCAAGAGCCGACGCTCCGACAGAAGAAAGCGGCGAATCTGATTGGCCTCCCAGCGTTCCTGCGGCTCCACCTCAGGTTCGGGTTGGGGGGGAGAGCAACAATTTGGCCTGCCTTTGCTCCTCTGACTACGCTTCAGTCATGAGCGTGCGTCGGCTCCTGACCCGTTGGGCACTCGCCTCTTCCAGCCTGCTACTCGTTGGAGTCGGCACCGGCTGCGCATCTGGGCCCGAGCCGATCGCGTTCCAGAACGAGGTCTTCTACGCCTACGACCAGCTCTCGGACAGCGACCTCAGTCGCTTCGAGGTGCGCTACCCACCGCTGGACCTCGAGTCGAAGCAGCCCGGGTTCATCGGCGTGGGCGTGCTCGGCTCCAAAGTGCGCTTCTCGCGACCGAAGAACTGGCAGATCCGCTCCGCCAGCAATCGTCCCCAGGCGCGCTTCATCGAGTACATGAGCCCCGAACAGTACATGTTCGCGATCTACGAGCGCCTGGAGTCACCGTGGGATCCCTGGCGCGTGATCATGGGGCACTACGAAGAGGACGTGAAGAAGAAGGGCGGCAAGTTGCTCGGAGAAGCCGTCGGCATGTCGACCTACAACGCCCAGGGCCGCGCCTACAACGTGCAGCGCCCCGTCGACGCGCCCAAGGAGCCGCTGATGAGCAACACCAGAGAGTACCTGGTCCGCAGCGATCATCGCATCTTGCTCGTCCAGGTGGTCTACCAGGGCAAATCGCTCAAGGCGATCGACGACGAGATGATGCGAGTGGTGCAGACCTTCCGCGTCTACTAGCTCTATTTCCTTCCGGAATTAATTCGGCCTGAAGACGCCGTCCGGGGTCAGCGTCCGGTCGCGCTGACGCGTGTCGGCGTCACCGGGCGTGCGTCGGCCTGGGGAGCCCAGGAGCAACGCTTGCACCGCGCCGGTGCCCCCATTCGGGGGCGGAGTCGGCGCCAGCGGTCGCTCGATCGGTCGCCGTCCGGGAACGGACACAACGACTAACCCGCTGAAATTCCAGGCGATTCATCGACTTCTCCGGTGCCCTCATTCAGGTATCCTAGCGCCGCGTCGGGCCCGCTCCGGGCCCTGGCGAGCTTTGTCTCCCCCACGACGCGCATCCATGCGAAGACCCTGGCCGAAGCCGTCCGGAAGAGCGCCGGCGGAAACGCCCCGAGCGGACAACCAAGCCCCAAGAACCACAAGTGAGTCCAAGTGCCTAGCTTCAAGTGGGACCACGATCCCATCGCCATCCATATCCACCTGCCCTTCGACCTGAAGTACGTGCTCTTCGTCGTGGTCGCGCTGGGGCTCATCTCGGCCTTCATCTCGATCCGCGAGAAGATGTCCCCCATCTTCGGCCTGGTAGTGGCCGGTGTCGCTGGCTACGCGGCATTGCGCTGGGGTGACCTGCAACCTGACATCCCCATCCGCTGGTACAGCCTGCTGTTCGTCGGCGTGTTTCTCGGCGGATACGCACTGCTGAAGTGGCAGATCGTGCGGGGCGGCGGCGATCCTGACGACGCCGGGGACTTCATCGTCTACGGCGTCCTGGGCGTGCTGATCGGCTCGCGCATGGGTCATGTGCTGTTCTATGACCTGGACAAGGCGATGCAGGACCCGATGTGGGTGCTGGAGATCTGGACCGGCGGTCTCGCGAGCCACGGCGCCGTCGCGGGTCTGATCCTGGCCATGTTCATCTTCACGAAGAGACGCGGCATCGCGTTTCTCGAAGGCGCCGACCGCTTCGCGTTCAGCGCCGCCCTCGGCGCCACCTTGGTGCGCGTCGGCAACTTCCTGAACTCCGAGATCGTCGGACGCGTGGTGCCAGGACAGACCTGGGGTGTGCAGTTCCCACGCTACGACGCCCAGCTGGTGGCTGACGGGAAGGAGGTTCCCTTCCGCTATCCAACGCAGCTCTTCGAGGTAGCGCTGGGCCTGCTGATCCTGCTGGTGCTCTACCTGGCAGATCGCAAGTTCGGCAAGGAGAAGCGGCCGCGCGGCCTCTTGATCTCCATCTTCTTCGCCCTCTACTTCCCCGGGCGTTTCCTCGTGGAATTCTGGAAGGAGTACCAGACCAAGGGAGACACCGGCACGCTCAGGGAGGCCGGCCTGACCATGGGGCAGTACCTGAGCATTCCTGGCATGTTGCTCGGCTTCTACGGCATCTACTGGGCGATCAATCGCCACCTGCCCGTTGGTTGGAAGCCGCGCGAGGAGTACCTGGAAGACGACCTCGACGACGAAGACCTCGATGACGACGAGCTAGACGACTTCGACGACGACGCTCTCGATGACGAAGAAGACGAGCCGCCTCCCAGAAAGAAGGCCCGGAAGCGGACGGGAAAGAAGAAGATCAGGAAGAAGAGCAAGAAGAAGACCAGGAAGCAGGTCGAGCCGGCCGCTCCCAAGCCCAGCTCGGAAGAAGACGACGAAGACGAAGACGAAGACGAACCCGAATCGGGCCGCTCGAAGTCTGCCAAGCCTGCAGAGACGAACGACGAACAAGACGACGAAGACGACGAAGACGAACAAGACGACCGCAAGAAGTAGCCTCGGACGGCCCGCGCCCGGTCAGACATGAACTCCAACCTCACCGAACCTGTCTTCGAGACGCCGCGCCTCGTGGCCCGGCCCTGGCGTCTCGAGTACGCCGAGGCGGGCCTCGAGCTATACAGTGATCCAGAGGTCGTGCGCTTCATCGGCATGGAGCCGGTCCTCGGTTTGGACGGGATGCTCGACATGCTGAGGCGCATCCAACAGCGCAACGAAATGTTTCCGCGCGGCATGGGCGGCTTCGCCACCTTCGAGCGGGAGACCGGGGAGCTGGTCGGTAACCTGCTGCTCAAGCCGCTGCCCGGTGTCAGCGGAAGCCTCACCTTCGACATCGAGATTGGCTGGCACCTGCGCCAGAGTCACTGGGGGAGAGGCTTTGCCAGCGAAGGCGGGCGGGGGCTGCTCCGTTACGGCTTCGAGACGCTCGGTCTGGACCGCCTCCACGCGGTGGTCGAGCCCCCCAATACGCGGTCACTGAACGTCGCCAGAGCCATCGGCTTGATCCACGACGGCCAGACCAAGCGCTACTACAGCGGAATCGAACTAGAGCATTTCCAGCTGGACAAGGCTGAGTGGACCTCGGCCACTCGGAGCTAGCGCGCGCTCCAGCACCCGACCGGCGCGTTTCGGCCAAGCGCTCGAACTGACCGCGGCACCTGCGCGCCCAAGTCTCGACCGCCAGGGGACGCCCCGCCCCGAGAGCGGACTCATCAGGTCATCAGCCATTCACGACGTCAGAAATCGTGTATGACCCCGCAGCCTTGCCTGCGAGGAAGCGCGCTGCGCGCACGGCGCCCTGAGCAAACAGGCCGCGATCCGTCGCGCGGTGGGTGAGCTCGATACGCTCGCTGGGGCCCAGCAAGTAGACGGTATGGTCGCCGATCACGTCCCCGCCGCGGACACCGAAGATCGCCATCTCTTCATCGGTGCGGGCGCCCACGTCACCATCGCGGCCACGCAGCTCGCGAGTCTCCGGGCGCACCTTCCGCACGACGTCGCCGAGGCGTGTGGCCGTGCCGCTCGGCGAGTCGACCTTGCGGCGATGATGGATCTCGACGATCTCCGCGTCGAAGCTGGGCCCCAGGCGCTGCAGTGCCTGCTCGAGCAGCTCCGCCAGAACCTGCACGCCAAGGCTCATGTTGGGGGCCCAGAGAACGGGAACGGCCTTGGCCGCGGCGTCCAGCGCTTGCTTCCCCTTGTCGTCCAGATTGGTCGTGCCGCACACCACCGCAATTTTTTGCCGCGCGGCAATATTCAGCAAAGGAGCTACGGCGCCAGCCACCGAGAAGTCGATGACCACATCCGCCCCGAGCAGAGCGGAGCCGGCGTCCGCGCTGCACTCGACCCCGAGCGTCCCCACGCCGGCCAGCTCCCCGATGTCCTTGCCCAGGGCACTGTCGTCAGCGCCACACACCGCGCCCACGAGCTGGATGTCATCGGCCTCGGCCACGATCTTCGCGATCGTGAGCCCCATGCGCCCGGAAGCGCCATGCAGTGCGAGCTTCATGGCGCTTCCATAGCCAAGACGGAGCCGCGCGTCGACGCTGGCCTGGCTAGCCGCGAGTCAACTTCCAAAGCACTGCGAGCAAGTGGTCCAGCTTGTCCATGATCGGCGCGCACTCAGGCGCTCGCACAGGACGCGCCCCCAGCCCCGGACGCAGCCCTTGCCCCTGCCCCGACTACTTTACAGAGAGTCCGAGGTCGCTCAGCACCCCAACCAGCTGATCACGCACCGCTGATCCTGCTGGCAGCATCGGTGACCGCGTCATCGAGCTCCCGAGCCCGAGCAGCTCCATCGCAAGCTTCACGGGCGCGGGGTTCGGTTCTTCGAACATCAGGGCATGAAAGTCGAGCAGCCGATGGTGCTCCGCGCGCGCTTCTTCAGAGCGCCCAGCCAGGGCGTGCTCCACCGCAGAAACGACCAGCTCGGGGATGGCGTTGGAGCTGACGCTGATGAGCCCCTTCGCCCCGACGCTGATGCAGGGGACACTGAGCGCGTCGTCTCCGCAGAGCACGCTGAGTCGGTCACCAGCCTTGGAGAGCACACTCTGGCACCAGAGCACGTTGCCAGTCGCGTCCTTCATGCCGACGACGTTGGGGCAGCGATCCAGGATCGCCAGCATGCTCGGCACGCTGAGCTCGACGCCCGTTCGCCCGGGCACGTTGTAGAGCACGATGGGGCACGGCAGCTCTCTCGCGAGCGTTTCGACATGATGCACCATCCCGGCCTGCGAGGGCTTGTTGTAGTAGGGCATCACGATCATCACCGCGTCGGCGCCCGCTTCGAGCGCCGCCAGTGAGTCCTTCAGTGTCTTCTTGGTCGAGCTGGATCCCGTCCCTGCCAGCACCGGCACTTTCCCTGCGGCAACTTTGGCAGTGCGGCGAATCAGCTCGACCTGCTCCTCTTCGGTCAGGGTGGGAGTCTCGCTCGTGGTCGCGCAGGGCACGAGCCCCCTCACCCCCGAACGAACCTGATGCTCGACCTGGCGCTCGTACGCTTCGAAGTCCACCTCGGCCCCATCGGCTGAAAACGGTGTGACCAGCGCGGTGAACGTCCCCTCCAGCTTCAGCTGTGCCATGGCCATCGTTTCCCCCGTTCAGCGTCATAAGGCAAGAAAGCCTCACGCTCGCTTGCGCAAACACGCGAGGAAGTAGCCATCGGTGCCATGCTCGCCCGGGAGCATCCGCAGGCTGCAACACCCCGCGTCCAGCCACGGCAGGTCTGGCGCCTCGAAGGGCACCGGCTCGAGCAAGTCCGCGACGCGCTCGATCACGCCTTCGCACTCTTCCGGCAGCACGCTGCACACCGCGTAGACGAGCCGTCCCTCGGCGCCGAGCAGGGTCGCCGCGTGGCGCAAGATGCTCGCCTGGAGCTCGGCCATGCGCGCCGGGTCCTCCGCGGTCAGCCGCAAGGCGATCTCCGGGCGCCGACGCAGGGTCCCGGTCCCGGTGCACGGCGCGTCGACCAGGACGCGATCGAAGCCGCCCATCAAGTCTCCAGTGCCCAAGCTGAAGTCGACCGCGTGCGTCTCGATGTCCGGCAACTTGAGGCGCTTGAGTTCCTGCTTGAGTGCCTTCAGCTTGCTGCCGTGGAGATCACACGCAACGAGCTCTGAGCTGGGATCTGCGATGAGCTGATCCGCCAGTAGCGTGGTCTTCTGGCCGCGGCCGGCGCAGGCATCCAGCACACGCATGCCCGGCTTCGCGCCGACGGCCAGCGCGATCACCTGCGCGCCCTCTTCCTGGACCACGAACACCCCGTCGCCGTAGCCCTGGAGCCGCCTTGGATCGCCCACGCTGCCTGGTCGGCGCGCCAGGCTCGACCACTTTCCGCGCGGCGCCTCTCGAAGCCAGCTCGGCAAGTCTCCATCGTCGACCCCGACGCGCACGCGGATCCCCAGCGGCCCCGCGCCGTCGGCGGTGCTCGGCGCGACGAGCGCGCGCACCTCGACCTCGGGCAGAGCGGCGTCGAGCTCGGTCTTCAACCAAGCCGGGAGCGAGGCGAGCGCCGCGTCACCCGCATCGAGCTTGCCTTCGGAGCTGAGGCGGCGCAGCACGGCGTTCACGAAACCCGCCACGCGCGGACCGCGGGCGCGCTTGATCGCCTCCACCGCATGATCGACGACGGCGTGAGCTGGCACCCGATCCAGCAGGAGCAGCTGGTAGCCGGCCAGCAGCAGCTGACTCTTCAGCACGTAGTCCTTGGGGTCGAGCTTCTTCGCCAGTCGCGCGATGCGCGCCTCCAGAGCCGCCCGGGTGCGGAGCGAACCATAGACCAGCTCCGTCGCCAGCGCGCGGTCCCGCGAGCCGAGTTCCACGGCCCGCGCCAGCTCCGCGTCCAGCGCCGCCGAGGCAAACGCGGAGTCCTTGAGCACGCGCTCGATGACGCGCGCCGCGACGTCTCTGGCCGAAGGCAGCTTCCCAGGAGGCCTACCCCCGCGCCCATCGTTTCCTCGCGGCAATTCTCTTCGAGACACGGATTTGCCTGACTTGGTCAAAGCTAACCTACCAGCTCTTTCACATGACCCGCGATAACGTCCCAGCGCTTCTCGACGTCGTTCTTGAACGCGACCGCCAGCAGCAGCAGCAGCACCGCCATGCCGAAGATGTGCGCAACCTCACGCACTCGCAGCGGAACCGGTCGACGCATGATGCCCTCGAGCGTGAAGAACAGCAGGTGCCCGCCGTCGAGCACCGGGATGGGCAGCAGGTTGATCAGTCCCAGGTTGATGCTCAGGAACGCCATCACCCAGATGAAGTAGTCGGTCCCCTTGCGACGCTCCTGGCCCGCAACCTCGTAGATCGTGATCGGCCCCGACAGGCTCTTGAAGCTGATGCGCCCCTGCACGAGGCGCACCATGGCCACCACGGTGAAGCGGGCGACCTTCACCGTCTCGTCCACCGCCTTGCTGAACGCATACTGGATGGGGCGCGGGTGCTCCACGCGGTCTTCCGTGGAGTACGGCGTCCAGTGTTTCACCCGCAGCACGTAGCGAGCAAACGTCTGCCCGTGCTCGTCGGTGAAGTCCTCGCGGCGCATCTGGAAGGTGCCCGACGCCGTTCGTCCATCCCGCGCCGAGAGGTACTCGATGCGGTGCGGGCGATCTGGAGCCGCCAGGACACGCTCCCGGAAGCTCGACCAGGCGGGGACGACCTCGCCGTCGAGGCGCACGATCTTGTCCCCTGGTCGCAGCCCCGCCTTGTGCAGATAGCTATCTTCGGGAACGTAGGCGGCGTAGAGGTCAGCGGTTTCGATCCCCGTGCGGCTGAGCACGTCGGTTCCGTTCGGATCTGGGGTGAGCGCGACCACGCCGGCTTCGAATATGGCCATGTCCGCCAGGCCCCCAAGCGCGTCAGGCACGCTGATTGGACGCATGTACGTGATCGGTACCGTCTGCTCCCGCGTCTCGCTGAGCGCAACCTCCAGGTCCGTGTAGCGGCGCACCGGCTTGCCCGCAACGTGGGTCACGAGATCGAAAGTCCGGAGTCCCGCTCGATGGGCGGGCGAACCCGGCTCCGGGACCCCGATCACGGCGGCGGGAGCGCTGGGCCCAATCCCCACGGTACCGTAGCGCTCGACCATGTCGAGCTCCCGACGCTCGAGCGTCTCCTCTGCGGTGACCTCGACCTCCGTGTGCTTGTTGTCCCGGAACACCTTGAAGCGCAGGGGCTGACCCGGACTATCGTGGATGATGCGCTTGATCTCGTCGAACGTGCCCACCTCCTCACCGTTGATCGCCATGATGCGATCGCCAGGCAACAGCTTGCCCTCGGCGGCGTGACCGGGCAGCACGACGCCGACGGTCGGTGGCAGGAACGGTCCGCTGCTCACGTAGACCGAGAAGTAGAGCAGGACCGGAAACACCAGGTTCATCACCGGGCCGGCGAGCACCACCAGGATGCGCTTGTACAGCGCGAGGGACTCGAAGGTGCGCTTGCGGTCCTCAGGCAGCACGATGTCGTTCTTCGTCGCCTCGAGCATGCGGACGTAGCCGCCCAGCGGAATCAATCCGATGCAGTATTCGGTCTCGCGTCCGCGAATGCGGAGGATCTTCGGGCCGAAGCCGAGACTGAAGGTGATCACCTTCACCCCGAAGGCCTTCGCAAACAGGAAGTGCCCCAGCTCGTGCACGAAGATCAGCGGACTGACCAGGACGATGAGATAAACGAGATCCATGCCTCGCGCGCGGCACGCGTAGCACAGGGCGGCTGGTGGCAAACCCAAATCCCGCATACGTTCCCTGGCAGATGAGCGACAAACCCGGAAAAAGCCCGCGAGTTTCTCAGGTCAGCGTGCACCAGCTGATGCTCCCCGAGCACGCAAACGCCTGGGGTAAGGTCCATGGCGGCCTGATCATGAAGCTGGTCGACGAGTCCGGCGGGATCTGCGCGATGCGCCACGCACAGCGCCCGTGCGTGACCGTGGCGATCGACTCGATGACCTTTCAGAGCGCGGTCGAGGTGGGTGAGGTGCTGTGCTGCGAGGCCTACATCAACTTCATCAGTCGCTCCGCCATCGAGGTAACAGTGAACGTCAACGCCGAGGACCCGATCGCTGGGGAGGTGACGCACACCAACACCGCGCACCTCGTCTACGTCGCCATCGATGACGACGGCAAGCCCACGGAAGTGCCACCGCTGCTCCTGGAGACAGAGGCGGACAAGGCCCGCTGGGAGGCCGGCAAGCAGCGTCAGCAAGAGCGTCTCGAGCGTCGCAAGCGCCGCGAGGCCTAGCGCGCGGCAGCGGACCCGGCGCGGTCGCATGCGCCCAACGATTCGATGCGGGGACCGGGCCTGGGGGTGAGGCGCGACGTACGTTACCCCGCGGCAACGTCGCGCGAGCCGCGAGTTACCAGGCGTGCCGGAGCTACTCGCACGCTGCCGCGCAGAGCGAGATCTTGAAGCACTCGGTGTCCTCGAGACATGCCGCGAGTCGATCGCAACACAGGTCCTTCACGCATGCATTGCAGGTCGGACGCGGATCCACCACCCCCAGCGTCGAGCAGCTGGGGGTTTCGCTCCCAGCCGCTCCCTCCGCACAGGCAGCCGCGCACTGGTCATCGGTTCCGAGACCAATGCATGCGCTCAGCGCTTGAAACAGCGGGCGGGCGCTGGGGTGTTCTCCCATGCAAGCATTGGGACAAGCGCCCGCATCGTAGGCCGCGGCATCGCCTCCCAGGCCTCCATCATTGCCCTGCCCCGCGGAACCACCGGAGGTATTCTCCGCATCGGGAACGCGCTCGATCTGCAGACAGGCGCCGAAGACCAGCGAACTGAACGCGAAACAGGCTATGGTAGACGCTCTCATCCCATCACCACGGCAGGTTGTAGTCGAGGCCAACCCCACTACGGAACGTCTCGAGGGGTAGCAGATTGGGATTGGGGAACTCCACGGTGCGCTCGTTCACTGGGCCCACCGCGATCGGCGCTTCGTCCCCAACCGCTCCCTGAACGTAGGCTCGGTATCGCAGGCCCTGGATGACCGGCACCACACCGCTCAGGGTCAAACGACCAACCCAGCGCGACGGTCCTTCCGGGCGTTCAGGATAGCTTTCGTCCACCACTCCGAACACCGGCGACGGAGCGACGTAGTGTCCCGCGAGACCCAGCGTCGGCAGGTCGTCCCCGAAGGCATAGCTGACGTTTGCGTTGCCGAAAGCCTCGGGGGAAGCAGGAAGCGAATCCGCTCCGCTCCCGGCGCCGGTCTTCTGCCTGGCACGCGCCACCGTCGCGCTCGCTCCGTAGCGCAGTGCGCCGGACGCCAGGGAACCATCGAAGGCCGCAACCAGGCCGTAGCTCTGTATCTCTGCGTCGTTTCGATACTGGAAGGCCTGAGGCGCGAACGGCAGCAAGCGGCCGTCCGCCTTCGCCGCAGCTTCTTCGCTCGCGCTCAGGGGGCTCAGGCGCACGAAGTTCTCCCATTCCGAGCGGAAAACATTCAGAAGCAGCCGCTGAGTTCCGAAGCGCTGCTCGTAGCTGGCCTCTACGCTGGTCACGGTCTCTGCCTCCAGGTCGCGGGCGCGGATGGCGAAGAGTGGATGCTCGAAGGCGCGCTCCGACGCGTTGGGCCCTCTGAAGGCACGGCTGTACACCGCCTTGAGTGTGGCGCCGGGCCAGCTGGCGAAGGCCACTGCGAACCGTGGAGAGACCGCCGGGTCGAAGTTCGGCGCGGTGTCGAAGCGCGCTCCACCGTTCACCGACCAGGCATCTCCGAGCTCGACCTCGTGCTGGCCGTAGACGCCAAGCGTCTGCTCGAACTCGTCGTAGTAGGCGAGCGTGCCGGGATTGAACTGCGTGTCGTGGTCCACGGTGTCCACGCTGAAGCCGATCTGGCGAGCGCGCACGTCGGCTCCGAGCAGTGTCTTCAGGCTGCCGTCCCCGAGCCAGTCGAAGCGTGCCTGAAGCTCTGTCCCTGCGGAAATGGCTCGTCCCTTGATCGAGGTGTCACAGCCCGATGTCTGGCCGGGAAGGCAGTACTGAGGGAAGCTGCTGCGCTGGTCCAGCTGTTCGTCGGTGGAGTCACCGTAGAGGCGCAACCCCAGCTCCACGCGACTGCTCACCGCGTGACGGTAGCTCGCATCGAGGGACAGCCAGCGATCGCGATCGCCCTGGTCGGGGTTGTCGAAGTCGTTGAGGATCAAGGGGTTGTTGCGATCCGCCAGTCCACTCCGGAGCGTGAGCCGGAGGCGACCAACGACCAGCCGTCCGTAGGCGCTCGCGCCGCTGATCTGGTTGTGCTCGGTAGTGCCTCCCCACAGGATCGGACGGCCGTTGACCGCATCCAGTCCAGCGTTCACCCGCGGCAGGTCGACGGCATCGTTGGAGCGGTAGCCCTCGAGGTGCAGCGTCAGCCCCGCCTCGTCGCCGAACAGCTCCAGCCTGCGCCCCAACCCGGCGTTCGCACGGTAGAACGAGAAAGGCTCGGTCTCCGCCCCGACCCAGACGCCGTCATGATCCTCCGCGCGCTTCGTGACGACGTTGATCACCGCCAGCATCGCACTGCTGCCGTAGAGCACAGAACCCGGCCCCAGGATCACCTCGACGTGATCGACCAACTCGATGGGTACGCCGATGGCGCGATCGAGCTGTCCTGCCCCGGAGACCTGATCGTTGGTGGTGTGGCCATCCACCAGGATGAGCACGTGGTTGTTGCGATCGGAGTGAATCAAGACGCCCCGAGAGCCGAAGTCTGGTTGGCGAAGCGTCTCGTTGGTCGTGGCTCCGACCGCGAGGAAACGAATCGCCTCATCGATGCTGCGAATGCCGTAGCGCTGGAGCTGCTCCGCGGTGATCGTGATGCTGGTGGCGGGAGCCGCCCGCGCGGTCTGCGAAGACTGAGACGCGCTGGTCACCACCTTCTCCTCGAGCAGGCCTTCGAGTTCGGTGAATTCCTCCGCGCGCGCGGTGGAGACCCCCGTCAGCGGTCCCATCAGAGCGACGAAGCCCAGGAGCTTGCCGAGCTGGAACGAGCGGCGCATCGTCATCGATACACCTTCATCAGCTTGAGGACCTTCGAACGAAAGGCGATGTTCTGGCGCTTGGCCTGCTGCAGATCCAGCAGCATCTTGGGCTTGCTCGACACCAGGTCGAAGCCAAGCACCATTCCTGGAACATCGGACGCCACACTCGCTACCGATAGTACGTCGCTCCCATCCAACTCCGAAGCGATGTCCTGCACGGAGTCATGAAAGCCCGGAGTGAAGTAGAGGATCGCGATGCCGTCATCCGCGACCACCGAGCGCAGCGCCGCTGGTTTCTCGTAGTCGTGAACGCGGACGCGAAGCGGCTTACCCCCGATGTCATCGAGCTTGCCGAGCTCGCGCACCATCTCACCGCTCGTGCGCTTCGACAGAGGATCCCCCGAACGACGAACCACGAGGATCTCCACACGGTCGGCAACGCGTGCCTTGAAATGCCGATCGTAGGGCGCGACCTTGCCGAGCAACTTCACCTGCAGGTCGACCGGAACACGGATCGACTGCGCCCAGACCAGACGGGGAGCACACAGCGCGAGGCAGACCACCGCGCCTTGGCTCAGCACTCGCCGTCGAGAAATCCCCACGAAGCTCACTTCACTCCATGAGATGCACTATCGCAACGCGGATCATTCAAACCGCGAGTACGACGAAGTGCGACGGAGCTTTAGTCCAGTGTGCTGTCTCCATGTTCGCTGAACAGGTCAACACACACACTCCGGCACATGTGGGGCTCAAGCCGCGCAGCGCTGAGTTTCCGCGAGTAAGGCCTCGATGCACGGGAGCACCGCCCCCTCGACGGCTGCGCACTTGAGCGCGACCTGCTCGGTCGGGGAAACGCGGCCGTAGGCGGCCAACTGGTCTGTCGGCGAGCCACGCTGCACGCGCTCCGCGTGATCGGTGCTGCCTCGAAGCCGGAGTAGTTGTCCCACGGCCTCGTTCCGCATGCGGTAGAGGAGCTCTCCACGAGCAGCGGTGTCCAGTCTTCCGAGGGACCAACCAAGGACCCTCCAGGCCAGCTCCGCGTGGCGCGCCTCGTCCGCGGCGATCCCGGTCAACGCGGCGCGAATCTCGATGTCGCTCGCCAGCTCCGCGCCAGCTTCGGCGACGAGCGCCGCCATGCTCTCCCCCAAGCACCCTTCCACGAAGGTGCACCAAGCGAAGTCCACCAGGCTACGGGACCTCAGGGCGCCGTCCATCGACAAGGGCCCAGGGCCAAGCCCTATCCCCGAGAATCTAGATGCCATGCGGAAACAAGTCGCGGCGTGACGCTGCTCATCCATGCCGGCCTGCTGTGAGTCCCTTACCAGGTCTGCGGGGGCTCCGAGAGCGAGCAACTCCAGCGTCAGGCGCGCGAACGCCGCGACAGAAGCGTGCTCCATCTGGGCGTCCTCCAGCCAGGCATCGACCAGCCGAGCCGAGACGGAGGGTGAGACATCCACCGGAAGCAGTTCGCCGTGCCCGAACCAGTCGCCACGCGGAACCACTGCCGCCACACGAGCTTCGTCACCGACCATGAACGGACGCCCGCCGCCGCACGCGTACATGGACTGGTAGCAACAGCTGCCGTTGAACGGAGAGCCGTCGAGCCAGTAATCGACGAAGCCATCCCCGCAGAAATTGGGCGTCCGATCGGGGTCGAGCCACAGCGGACAGCCGTTTTCATCCACTTCGGAGCCTTCTCCTCCCGGAACCGTCGTCGGATCGAAGCACGTGGTCCACATGGCGCAGAAGTCGCAGACCACTTCACCCTCGACGCTGAAAGCGGGCACAGCGCCCGTCCCTGCGACCCCACCGACCCCGGCATTCCCGCCCTGGCCGCCTTGCGCCGTGCCTCCCTGAGAGCTGCCTCCCTGGCCGCCTTGCGCCGTGCCAC
>JAGQIY010000175.1 GCA_020430865.1 Myxococcales bacterium | reverse complement strand
GTGCAGCAGCAGCTATTGCCATGCGGCAACGAGGTGGAGGTGCTCGAGTTGCCGTCGCGGCTCTTCAGCCATCCGTTGGCTTTGTCCAATGTGCAAGCGCCACCTCATCCAATAGCTCGCATTGGCTCGGTTGGTGGGGGTGAGGGGAGAGCCGTGAGGCGCCCAGCACCAGGCGCTGGTCTCTCGTCACTAGGGCGGCGCCGGGGAGATGAGCAGCTGGAAGTCGGCGCGACGCTCAGCTTCGGGCGGCGACTGTACGCGGTGACGGAGGTGCGCTTCGAGTCGCGGCTAGACGGCGTCGAGTGGTGGACACCACATCCGGTGTCTCGGGACTACTGGCGCGTCACCCTGGAGACTCAATCGCTCAAGGGCCAGCGAGAGTCGTTCGACGCACTGGTCTTCGTCGACCGCCTGAAGGGTGGCTACTACCTACAAGGGATCTACGACTGAGCGCTGATCCGCGAGGATGCATCAGTCGTAGCGTCGCGTCATGGCCTTCGTCGAGCTGCTCGCTCGCTCGAATTTCTCGTTTCTGCGAGGCGCCTCCCAGCCAGAAGAGGTGGTGCTGCGCGCGGCGCAGCTCAGGCTTGGCGGTATCGCGCTGTGTGACCGAGATGGGCTGTACGGCGCCGCTCGGGCTTACCAGCAGTTCAAGGAGCTGCGAGACAAGCCAGAGCGAGAGCTGCATACGCGGCTCATCGTGGGCGCTGAGCTGTCCGTGAATCCCGGGCTGCCCCGGACGTTGCTCGCCAAGGAGCTAGATAAGCGTCCCAGCGCGTCTCACCCCAAACCTGCCAAGAAGAAGCTGAAACAACGCGCGGGTCCCGCCACACGCCTCGAGACCAGCAGCAAGCAGGAGGCCAAGGCGCGCGCCTCTCCCCATGAGCTGCCCACCGTCTATTGCCTGGTGGAAAACCACCAGGGCTACAGCAACTTGTGTCAGCTGCTCACGCTGAGCCATCAGGACATGCCCAAGGGTGAAGGTGCGTCCGAGGTCGACTGGCTCTTGGAGCACGCGGCGGGGCTCAGGCTCGTGATCCCGGTACCGGAGCATCCTGCGCTCTTGTTTCCGTTGCTCTCGGCGTCGGGGCTGGGGGTCAAGCAGCAGAGCGTGCACATCGAGTCGGCTTTGCATTGGGCCGAGCTCGAACGACTGGCGTGCGGCTTCGAAGGGCGCGTGGCGGTCGCGGCGGTGCGTCGCTTGGACGGCTACGACCCTCAGCGGGATCAGCTGGCGGAGCGCTGGGCGGAGGCGCTCGGTGTGCCGATCATCGCCAGCAATCGCCCGCGTTATCACCTGCCGTCGCGCAAGGCGCTGGCGGACGTGCTGCACTGCGTGCGCCTGGGGACGACGCTGGATCGCGCAGGCACGCAGCTGTGCGTGAACACGGAGGCGAGCCTGCGCTCCGAGGCAGAGATGCTGAAGCTGTTCGCCGACCATCCGGAGTGGGTGGAGGAGACGGCGCACTTCGCCGTGCCGCTCTGCTTTGGCATGGGGGAGCTCGACTATCAGT